>NZ_QUCY01000003.1:0-121506 GCF_003474385.1 Eggerthella sp. AM16-19 | reverse complement strand
CGAGGGCGCGGCGGCGGTGCCGGCAGCCTGCGAGCGCGCGGCATCGGCGCCGGTCAGGGCGTCGGGGTGGTCTTGCAAGTCGAGCGCCCGGACGTGCACGTTGTCGGCTTCGCTCAAGCGCAGCGTCAGCTCGTAGCCGCGCACCGTCACCTGGATGGGGTCGCCCATGGGGGCCGCTTTCTGCAGCGTGACCACCGCATTGGGCGTAAGCCCCATATCCAGTAAATGACGGCGAACGGAACCTTCACCGTGCACGGCCTCGACCACGCCCGCCTGTCCGCGCGCAAGTTCGCTCAGCAGCATGTATTCCCCCAAATCAGCGCGGCGTTTCCCATGTGGCGCCCGCGCATGTTTCTCTCGTCTGCCTTCCATGATAAGCCGCCGCGGGAACCAGGCTCCCGAAGGGTGACGTTTTCACGGAACCGACGAAAGCGGGTGGGGCGGCGGGCGCCAGGGATCGACCGCGTGGGCGGAAGGGAGGAGACGGGGACGCAGCGGAAGGAGAGAAGACGAGGCGCAGCAGAGACGCTCACCGCGCATGCAGAGATGGAGGGTTATCCAGCTGCGCGGGGGCGTTTTGGGGGAGATTCGAGCAGCCCGGACGACCGCCGATGCCCCGACCCCCTACTCGAACAACCAGAGGGGGTCTTCCAGGTAGCGTTCGGCACAGGTCACGGTGCCGGGGACCTGTTCGTCGAGCAGGCCGGCGGGCAGCGCGTCCCGGTAATGGTTGCGCGCCCAACCGATCATCTGCAGGCGGCGCAGCATGGACAGCGCACAGGCGAACTCCAGCTGCGCATCGTCGAGCGCCGTCACGCTGCGATAGCCCTCCACCCAACGCTGCGCCATCGCCGGCGCATAGGGCTTGTGTTCCACGAACGTGAGGGCCGCGGCGAAATCGTACAGGAACCACGAGTATCCGCAGTCGTCGAAGTCGATGAGGGTCAGCTCCCCGTCCGGGCCGATGATGATGTTGGACGGCCGCAGGTCGGCATGGATGAGCCCCCAGTTCGCGGACGTGCGGCCATGGCGCGCCACCACCTCGCGCGCCGCCCATTCGGCACGGTCGAACAAAAACGACTCGTCGGCGGAAAGCGGCGCGTCGCGCCAGCTGCCCCAGCGCGGATGATCGCCCGCGATCGCATCGATGTCCCAGGAGAAGCGCGTGAAACCCTGCGGCGGGCGCCACTGCCTCGATTGCGCATGCATGCGCGCGGCGCACGCGCCGATGGTCTCGTACCAGCGCGAAGGGTCCGCCGGCGCCTCGAGCGTGGCGCCGGGGACGAAGCGCGTGCACACGCACAGCCACTCGAACCCGCCCTCGTCGCGGATGGTGGCCACGTCGAAGCCCGATGCCATGGGCAAGGGCTCGACCACGTTCACATCGGCGATGTTCCCGAGCGCGCGCACCCACGACAGCTCGGACGCCACCGCCAACGCGCCGCCGGCGTAATCCGGCTGGCTCACGCGCGCCATCGCGTACGGCTTCTCATCCACCAGCACGGAAAACGTCGCGTTTTCCGACACGGTGACCAGGCGCAACTCCGTTCGGAACACGTCAAGGCCCCACGCGGCGCACACACCCTGGTGCAGCCACCACGGCGCCAGCGACCCCGGTCGGTACACGGCAAACGCCGCCAGCTTTCCCGCCCCGCCCGCAGCGGGCAAAGGCTCGATATCCCTCAGCCCCAACGCATGGGGCAGCGGCCGCTGGCCGCGCTTTCTTGCAGGCACGCGATCCTCCTCGTCCTCGGCTTCGGACGACGCCGGGCGCCGCCTCCTTGCCGTAACCGTACCGCCGCCCACGTTGCGAATCGGTTTCACGGCGAAACGAAACAATCCGTTTCGCGTTTCGAAACAAACCTGAGCGCTTTTCGTTACGCAGCTTCTACGCGAAGGTCGAAAACGCGAAACACCGCACGGGGACAATGCTGCTCGAACACTTCGGTTAGGAGCACACATGCTATTTGGAACGGCACGATTCCGCTCGGCGTACCGTCGCCGCGAGCTCTCGCCCGTCGAGGCGGTCGAGGCGCAGCTGACGTACGCCGGCGAAGTTTCCGACAAGGTGAACGCGATCAGCCAGATCAGCCCGACGGCGATCGACGAGGCGCGCGAAAGCGAACGCCGCTGGGCCGCCGGATGCCCGATCGGCCCGCTCGACGGCGTGCCGGTAGTGGTAAAGGACAGCTACCATATCGCCGGCATGAAGCGCTGGCACGGCAGCGCCATCCACAACGGCGATGCCCCGTCGACCGGCACCTCCGAGCCTATCGCACGGCTGCGCGAGGCCGGCGCCATCGTGGTGGCGAAGACGACCATGCCCGACATGGGCATGCTGGGCAGCGGCATCTCCAGCCAGTTCGGCATCGTCCGCAACCCGTGGGACACGACCGTGAGCCCCGGCGGATCGAGCGCCGGCGTGGGAGCATCGTTGGCATGCGGCCTGGGCGCATTCGGCCTGGGCACCGACATCGCCGGCAGCGTGCGCCTGCCTGCCGCGCACTGCGGTCTGGCCGCCATCAAGCCCACGCAGGGGCGCATCGCCTACTCGCCCGCTTCGACCATGCGCTCATCGGGCGTGATGGGCCGCAGCGTCAGCGACGTGGTGGAAGGCCTGCTCGCAGTGGGAAAGCAGGCACCCACCGACCCGATGTGCCTGCCGGGGGCGTTTCGCGCCACCGCGTTCGAGGAGGTGCTGCAGCGCCTGCCGCGCGCCGGCCTGCTGCTCGACGTCGGGTACGGCACTCCCACCGACCCCGTCGTCGCAGCTGCCACGCAGGCAGCCGCGGCGCGCCTTGAGGCCGCCGGGTTCGCCGTGGAGCCCGTCTCGCTGGGGCTTGGCGAAGCGGATTTCGCCAACGCCGACCTGGTGTTCAAGGCGCACGCCGCCGCGGAGGTGCGCGCGTCGCGCCACCCCGAGGCGGCGCTCGACCTGGTGGGACGATGGCTCAAAGGGGCCGACGCCATCCCCATGGCCGACTACGAGGACGCCATGTGCGGTTTGCTCGCCACCGTGGCGAAGATCGAGCAGGCGGCAGGTTCGTTCGACTTCCTGATAAGCCCCGTCATCCCCACGCTGCCGTTCGCCGCCGATTCCCCCGGCCCGGGCGATGAGGACATGCTGCTGCACCACACGCACTACACGGCCTGGTTCAACCAAACCGGCCAGCCGGCGGCGGTGTACCGCGAGGCCAACGATGCCGCAACTAACCTGCCCATCGGCGTTCAGGTTGCCGCCCGCCGCTTCGACGATGCCGGGGCGCTTGCCGTTGCCGGCTATCTGGAGGCCACGCGCCCGGCCGTTTCCCCGTTCCCCACGTTCGAGAAGGTGCCCGCATATGAATAGCACAGCAACCCTTGAGCGGCCCGCCGCCAAGCCGGCGCCCGTCGACAACACCGTCACCGCCGGCGTGCCGCTGCGCGACGCCAAGGCGACCGTTGCGGCAAGCCGCCCCGTGACCAGCGCCTGGCAGTGGGTCGCGCCCATGACCTGCGACATCACCCCGAGTTGGGTGGGCGGCGACGGCGAGTTCGCCGAAGGCGTCGGCCCGACGGGCCAGCGCGTGGTGCGCCGCCGCTTCACAGACGAGAACGCCATGTACGCATCGCCGATCGAAAGCATCGTGACCGTCATGCGCGCCGCGGGCGAGGCCGGCATCGCACCCGCGGTCGTGGAGGCCGCCGGCAACGACGTCATCAGCGCGCAGCTGCCCGAGACCTGGCGCGGCGCGAGGCTCGACGAGCTGCGCGACACGCGCCTGCTGCTGCACGCGCTGGATGCGCGGCGCGCCGTTCACGAGCTTGACCTGGGGAAGCGAATGCTCACCTGCGCCCGCGGCGTTGCGATGCGCTCCGTGGTGCACGACGTCGCCATCATGCGAGCCCGCTGCGAAGAAGCCGGCATGATGCTGCCGCGCGACGTCGACCGCATCCTGGCGAAGCTCGAGCCGTTCATCGCCGCCGCCCCGACGATCGCCCGCGAGCCGGTGCTATGCCATGGCGACGGCGCCGCGTCGAACGTGCTGTTCGATGCCGCCGACCCCGTCGCCATGCCGAAGCTTTCCGGCTGGACCCTGTGCGGTTTGCGCGACCCCTACGAGGAGGCGGGGTCGGTGCTTTCGGAGCTGCACCCGTTCTGCGTCGTGGACGACGCGCAGGTGCTGCGCCGCCTGGGACTCGACCCTTCCCGCGCGTTCGCCGCGCAGGGCTTCGCCGTGCTCGATGGCGTGCTGTGGGCGCTGATCGGCCTGTGGCGCAGCAACGTGAACGCCGACAAGTCCATCGACTGCACGAAATACGGCATGTGGCGCCTGGTGAAAGCGCGCCACCAGCTAGATCTGTTCCCGGAACTGAACGAATGGTTGGAGGAGGCACGATGAGCAGCATCGTTTCCGAGATGATGGCGGAGCTGGCCCCGACACCTTCCGCGCGCACCATCGCATGCCCGCCCGCCTGCGTCCTGCCCGCCAGCGTGAAGCAGGCCATGGAGGACGTGGAGATGTGGGCCGGCAAGGACCTGATGGTCAAGCCCGTCGACGGCGGCCTGAACAACGAGAACTGGTACGTCCGCGACGAGATGAGCCGCGAGTTCTTCATCAAGGTGCCGGGCACGGGCACGGCGTTCATCGACCGCAGCGTGGGACACGCCGGCGCCATGAAGGCCTCCGAGCTGGGCATCGGCGCAAAAGTGTACGAATTCGACCCCGAGAACGGCGTGGAGGTCACCGAGTTTCTGCGCGGCTACGACACCTGCACCACCACGTCGCTGAGAACGCTCGAACAGGGCCTTGAGGCGATGCGAACTTATCGTGCGTTGCACGCCAGCGAGAAGTTCGGGAAGACGAACATGATGTTCGACCAGATCGACCAGCACATCGCCCAAATGCGCGAGCTGGGGCTTTCCCTTCCCCCGTGGGCAGCGCATCTGCTCGATGACTACGCCGAGGTCAAGCGCAGTTTCCTTGCCTCGGGCATCGATCTGGTGCCGTGCCATAACGACCCCATGCCCGGCAACTTCATGGTCAAGGGCGACACGATGCGCCTGATCGACTTCGAGTTCTGCGGCGATAACGAGGCCACCTACGAGTTGGGCCTGTTCTTCTGCGAGATGTTCTACGACGACGAGGACATGCTTCCGCTTATCGAAGCCTATTACGGCCAGGTCAGACGCGAGGAGCTGGCCCGCATCCGCGTGTCGCGCGTCATGGGCGACCTGAAGTGGGGCATGTGGGGCATCATCAACTCGCAGGTGCGCAACGTGGCGTTCGACTACTGGAAATACGGCATATGGAAGCTCATGCGCGCGGTCACGTACCAGCGCTCCATCGATTGGAGCGGATGCGTGCACGCCATCTGAGCGCCTGGCCTGACGATATTCGGTAACAACCCCTGAATGCAAAGGAGTTTTGAGATGAAGCGGGCGATCTTGAACATGTCGAAGCGCACGAAGAGCCTGGTGTTCGGCGGCGCCTATGCCGTGCTGGTGCTGGCGGCGGTGTTCCCGCCGTTGTACTTTTCGGCAAGCGGAAACGGCACGCTGATCTTGGGCGCACCGGTTGCCATGTGGTACTGGATCGCCGATTTCGCGGCGCTTGTGGTGATGATGTTCGCCCTGTACTGGGTTGAGACGGTGCGCGGCGAGATCGAATGCGAACCCGCCACCGTACCCGCGGGAGGTGAGTAGCATGGCGGTCATGCTGGGAATGCTCGGGGTCTTCTTCCTGGGAATCATCATCGTCTTGTACGTAACGCTGAAGAAGTCGAGCTCGTTCGACGATTACGCCGTTGGCGGGCGCTCGTTCGGCCCGTGGCTCGTGGCCATGAGCTACGTGAACTCGTGGTGGCCGGGCACTGTGTTCATCTCGTTCGCCGGCCTATCGGTGGCGTCGGGCGTGTTCGGCTTCTACGGCCTGGCCTATTCCACGCTGGGGCTTGCCGCCATGTACTTCATCGCCACGCGCGCTTGGCGCTGGGGCAAGCACTACAACCTGGTCACCCAGCCTGACCTGCTACGTTTGCGCTATGGGTCGAAGGCTGTGGGCGTGGTGACGTCCATCATCGGCGTGGTGGCCATCCTGCCGTGGGTCATCCTGGGCATGCAGGCGCTTGCGACCGTGTTCTCCATAGCATCGGGCGGCACGTGGGCGCTGCCGGTATGTTTGCTAGTGGGCCTGGCAACCGTGCTGATCCGCCAGATCTGGACGGTGCGCATGGGCATGCGCGGCCTGGTGTACACCGACATGTACCAGGGCCTTGTGGCCTATGTGATCGCGGCGGCCGTATGCGTGCTGATGCTGGTGGCGCCGAATTCGCCCGCGAACTGGTCTTATCTGTCTGAGCTGCCCAACGAGCTGCTGTTCCTTCCCGGCGACGGCGACTCCTACGGCCCGCTGTACATGTTCAGCAGCGTGTTCACCGGCGTGGTCGGCGCACTGTGCTGGCCGATGAGCTTCGTGCGCATCTACACCGCCAACAACGTGAGGTCCGTGAAGAAGTCCACGAACTACGCCATGCTGATCGCCGGCGGCTTCTACGCCCTGCTCACCGTTGTGATGCTGTCCGCCGCGCATATCACCGGCGTCGCCGCCAACCCGCAGGCGGGCTGGATGACGCTGCTTGAGAACTACGGCGGCGTATGGCTGCTCGGCTTGGGCCTGACCATGATCTTCGCCGGCTCCATCGGGCACATCGACGGCAGCGTGCAGGCTGCGGGCACCCAGATCGCCAACGACATCGTGGGCAGCCGCGTGGCGCTGACCGACAAGCAGAAGACCCTGGTGTCGAAGGGCAGCATGATGCTGTTCATCGCGCTTGCCGCGGTGCTGGCCTATTTCACCAACGGCATGGACCGTCTGCAGCTGCTCGCGCAGATCTCCTACCAGGCGGTCGTGCAGATCTCCGTGCCGCTGTTCCTGGGCATCTTCTTCAAGTTCGGCAACAAGAGCGGCGCGCTTGCCGGCATGATCGTGGGCTTCGCGTGCGCGGCGGTGCTGACCGTGGCGTTCCCCGATGACATCCCCGCTCTAGGCAGCATCACCGGAGGCGTGGTCGCGCTGGCAATCAACCTGATCGTGTACGTGGCGGTATCGAAGCTGACGGGCACGACGGCCAAGGAGCGCGCACGCGTCGACGAGCTGTTCGCGGTGGCCGCGGACGGCGAGCGCAGCGTGGCAGCTGGCGGCGTGACCGCGCCGGGCATGGCGGCGGTTAGCGCGGCCGAGCGCGTTGCCGAGCGCGAGGTTTCTGCGGGTTGCGCGGGTGCCGGTGTTGCGAACGTGATGGCAAGCGCAGTTGCAACCTGCGGAAACGCCGCCGGCGTGATGATCCGCGAGGAGCCTACGGGCGCAAGCGGCGGGCTTGGCACGGGCAAGGTGACAGGTGCCGTATCCGCGGCGCGCGAGGTTGCCGCACGCCACGCGGGAGCCGGCACCGCGACGGCAGGCGTGCTGTAGCGATGGTTGACGCCCGGGCAGGGATGAACGCACCCCCTGCCCGGGCGCACGCGCTTCGCCCACACACCCCCCGAATGCCTCGCTCCGCGGCATTCGCAGCCCCAAAGGCCGATACGTCTGCGTTTGAATCGGGCTCTTGCCAGCAGCGATTCTCTTTCCACCTGCCTGACCAGGTCTTTTGTTTCCAATCTAGTGCCCACTACTTGACGTGCCAGCATCAAACGCAGACGTATCGGCCTTTTCGCCGCCGAGGCGGCCGCGAACCTCGTTTCGGCAGCAAATCCCGCTTTCTTGGGCCCGATTTTCGCCCCCCTCTTTCAAAGGAGCCTTTCGTGAATCAGCAGACATCCGCGCCGCGGCGTTTTACAACCCTGTTCGCCGAGTCAATGGCCATCGGCCGCAAGCCTAACGGCGGCACCGACCGCATGGCGCTCACCCCTGACGATTGCGCTCATCGCAGCTGGTTTGTCAAGCAGCTGCGCGAAGTCGGCGCCGAGGTGCGTATCGATGCTGCAGGGAACATTTTCGGCCTGTTCACCTGGGATAATTCAGCGCCTTACATCTTGTGCGGATCGCATCTTGACAGCCAGGAGAACGGTGGCGTGCTCGATGGCGCCTACGGGGTGGTTGCAGCGCTGTGCGCTGCGCGGGCGGTTGACAAGGCCGTGCGCGCGGGCCAGCTTGCCCCGAAGGCAAATCTTGCCGTGGTCGATTGGACCAACGAGGAGGGCGCCCGATTCGAGCCGAGCCTTATGGGTAGCCGGGTGTTCACGAGCTCGCTGCGGCTTTCCGATGTCGAACAGGCGCAAGACCTGGACGGCATGCGCTTCGACGACGCGCTGCGCGAGGGCGGTTGGCAAGGCACCGACGAACCGCCGCAAGCCGCCGCTTACTTCGAGCTGCACGTCGAGCAGGGCCCCGTGCTCGAGGCCGCGGACGTGAGCATCGGCGCGGTCACGGGCAACTGGGCTGCCGTGAAAATGGACATGCGCATCCTTGGCGAGCAGTCGCACACGGGATCGACGCCCATGTCACTGCGCAAAGATGCGCTTTATGGCATGGCGCTGCTTACCGTCGCCGCGCGCGAGCTTGCCGACGACTTCGCCCGCCGCAGCATCGAGCTGCGCACATCAGTCACGAAGGTGCAGCTGTTCCCCCACTCGCCGAACATCGTGACATCGGAATGCCAGCTTCACCTGGAGATACGCGCGGAGTCTGAGGAGAACGCGCGCGAAGCGGCTAAGCAGCTGACGAATCGGTTTACGGAAATCGAAGCGGCATCCAGCACGCGAATCAAGGTGACCGACACCGAGATGCGGCCGTCCATGGCGTTCCCCGAAAGCGGCATCTCCCTTATCGAGCGCGCTGCTACAACATGCGGGATAACCTGTATGCGCACCAAAACGGTATGCGGCCACGATGCCGTGGCGCTTGCCGCGCATGCCCCGACCGCGCTCATGTTCGTGCCGAGCGTCGGCAGCCATGCCCATGCGCCCAACGAATTCACGAAGCCCGAGGACCTTGCCAACGGTGTGCGGACACTCGAGCAAGCTCTCAGAATCTGCGTGGCCAACGGCGATTTTCCAGCCGAGGGCGAATAGAGGCGCGGCGCACCATTTGTTGCGCGACGATCTTCAACCTCGCGCACCCAACCCGCCTGCAAACGCCACAACGCGCGGCCAAACGCAGTACGACGCAAACCCCATGAGCAAAAGTCGATACGTCTGCGTTTTATAGCAAACTCGCTTCAAGGACGATAGTTTTTCGCGCTTATGACCTGGTGAAATGCGTAGGTCGATACCAGAGTTACTCGCGCGGGGCGGATCTAGACGCAGACGTATCGACTTTTACGGCTGAGAGCGGGTTCTGACAGCTAAAAGTAGGTGAATCCGGCGCGATGGAAGCGGCGGGAGACGAGCTACAGCCGAAACGGCGAGGAGCGGGTAGGAAGCAGCCGAAAGCCGACGGCGACGGGAAGCAACGAAAAACAGCAAAGACCAAGGGCCGCGAAATCCACTTGCAGCCTCTCCCGCTCCCGCGGATTTCGCTGCCCCTTGGCCACTTGCAGCTCCTCGACCGTTCGCGACCATTCCCGCGCTTGCGGCATTCGCGGCCATTCCTGCGCTTGCGGATCTCCTGCTCCCCCGCCCCCTACAGAGCGGCGTCGCCTCGTTCGTTGGTGCGGACGCGGATGGCGTCGGCGATTTCGCGCACGAAGATCTTGCCGTCGCCGAAGGTGGCGTTGCCCATGTCGGCTACCATCTCATCGACGATGGGATCGACCAGCTCATCAGGCACAACAGTGCGCACCGACACCTTCGGCAGCATGTTCACACCGCGGTTGTCATCGCGCGTGTACACCTGGTGAAAGCCCTGCTGGTGCCCATAGCCAAATCCCTGCGTCACGAAAATGCCGCTCTTGCTGAACGCCGACAGAATGCGCTTGACGCGCTCGAGCTTGTCGCCGTTGATGATGACCTCAATTTCCTTCATGCTGCGCTCCTTCATTGCGGGGCACGCCCGCGAACTCGATCTTACTTGCAAACATCTAGTCGGCCACGGCGCGCACTCGCTGCCGGCCGGTCGCGGCGAATCAATCGCGATCGACCATCGTGCCGCTACCCCAAAACGCCTGGCTGCAAGCTTGCGCAACGCGATCGATTCGCACGATCGCCTGCTCCAGCGGCGCCGGCATCCGCGCTACCCGAACAAACGCAGGTAGCGGTCGACCAGGCCCATCGTGCCTTCCATGTAGCCCTTCATGTAGCCTTGTACCGGCGTGGAGTCCTGATGGCTGCCCATCCACGCCATCATCTGGATGCGGCGCTGCAGGATGAACGTGTCGATCTCCACGAAGTCGGTGTCAGTGAACGGCAGCACCTTGCGATAGCCGTCCAGCCATGCGTTGACCAGGTCGGGGACGTCATCGCGCTCCTCGATGAACGTCAGCGCGCCGGCCAGGTCGTGCAGGTGCCAGCCGAAGCCGAAATCGTCGAAGTCGATGACCTTGATCACGTCGCCCTCGACGATGATGTTCGTATCGCGTAGGTCGGCATGGATGACGCCGTAGTTCCGGTCCGTCTTGCCGTAGCGCTCCAGGCGCGCCTTGATGATGTCGCAGCAGCGTTCGATCTTCGCCTGCGCCTCGGGGTACAGATCAGGGTAGTCGCGCCAATTTCCCCAGATGGCGTTGGGACCGATGACGTTATCGAAGTCCCATTCGAAGCGCTTGATGTCCTTCGTGCCGTTCCAGATCTCGGTCTGACGGTGCAGGTAGGCCGTCGTTTCGCCGAGCACGCGGAAGTGCGCCGGCGCCACCTCGGGCGAGTTGTCGTGTTCAAGCGTTTCACCGGTCAGAAATTCGGTTGCCACGCAGAAGTAGCAGATGCCGTCGCGCTCGACCTGCTGGATATAGGACCCGTCGCGCGCCGGGATGGGATTGGCCACCTTCAGCGGCGTGTAGTCGTTGATCTGACGCAGCCAGCTGATTTCGCTCTCGTACTCCTCCAGTTTGTGGTAACCCGGGCGCCCGACGCGCAGCACGAACAGCTTTTCGCTGGTCAGCGGATTGTATACCATATAAGTCGCGTTTTCGGAAAACGCTAGCAGCTTCACGTCGAAGTCGTCGTAGGGGTAGCGCGCAGCTGCCGTCCGCGCCACTCCCATGAACACTTCGGGGTTTTCGAAATTCGTTGCCATCATGATCTCCTTGCAATCGCAGGTGCGGCCAGGCGGACGCCGACGCGGGCACCCGCCACCGCAGCCCTTCTAGCGTTCCAGCTGCTCAAGCGACGTTTCCAACGCGCTGGCGAAAAAGTCCAGGTCGGCGTCGTCGAACACCAGCGGCGGGCGCACCTTCAGCACGTTGCCGTACGGCCCGCACAGCGAGATGAGCACACGGTTCTCGCGTAGCTGCTCGATAAGCTGCACGGCAAAGGGGCGGTCAGCCTCAAGCGTGCCGGGGCGCACCACTTCCACGCCGTTGAACAGGCCCGCGCCGCGCACGTCCGCTAGCTGCGGGTGACGCGAGGCCACATCGCGCATCGCCTCGCGCAGCTTCTCGCCCATCTCGTGCGTGTGCGCCAGGATGTCGTGTTCGCGGATGTAATCGAGCACCGCCTGCGCCGCGGCCATGGACACGGGGTTGCCGGCGAACGTGTTGAAGTACGGGTTATTCTCGGCGAATGCGTCGAGCACGTCGGAGCGGATGGCCATGGCCGAGCACGGGATTCCGTTGGCCATGGGCTTTCCCATGGTGACGATGTCGGGCACGATGCCGTGGCGCGCAAACCCCCAGAACGCATCGCCGGTGCGGCAGAATCCCGGCTGCACCTCGTCGGCGATGTAAACGCCGCCTTCGCGATGTACCAGGTCAACAACCGGTTTCAGGAAACCGCGCATGCCGGGGATGACGCCGTCGGAGGAGAAAATGCCGTCGAAGAGCACGCCGGCGAACTTGATGCCGTGACGGCGCATGTCGGCGATCTGCGCCGAGATCTGGTCGCACATC
The DNA here is from genome assembly GCF_003474385.1 of Eggerthella sp. AM16-19. Lineage (NCBI taxonomy): Bacteria > Bacillati > Actinomycetota > Coriobacteriia > Eggerthellales > Eggerthellaceae > Eggerthella > Eggerthella sp. AM16-19. The sequence goes on along the minus strand of NZ_QUCY01000003.1, from coordinate 109,542 downwards.
CACGGCCCCAAATCCTCGGTGCCCAAGCGGAACGTGTCGGGCGAGGGGATCATGCGCATGGTACGGCTCATAGCCACGGTTTTGCCGATGGAAGGCGACAACCCGGAGATAAGCGCCGTGTTGCCGTGGTACGCCTCGCCGGTCACGATGATGCCCTCGCCGCCGGTGTAGAGCTGCGCGCAGCGTACGGCCAGGTCATTGGCCTCGGAGCCCGAGCACATGAACATGATGCGGTCGATCTCGTCCGGCATGGTGGACAGCAGGTCCTCCGCGTAGTCCAGAATGTTCTCGTGCACGTAGCGCGTGTGCGTGTTCAGCAGCTGCATCTGGCGCGTGACAGCCTCGGTGATGGCCGGGTTGCTGTGGCCCATGGAGGGGATGTTGTTGTACATGTCCAGGTACTCGGTACCGTCGGCGTCGAACAGACGCGTGCCGCGGCCGCGCACCAGGTGCAACGGGTGCTGGTAGAACAGGCGGTAGCACGGCCCGAGCACCTTGCGGCGCGCGACAAGGTCGTGCAATTCGCCGTCTAGGGTGTCCAGGTTGTCCATGTTAAAGCTGTTCGATTCCATGATGCCGCATTCTTCGGAAGTGCTCATGTTTTGCCTCGTTTCGTACGGGAAATAGCGGATGGGAGTTTGTGGGGAACGTGCGGGGCGCGCGGGCACGAGAAAGGGCAGGCCAAATGCTGCCGGGCACGGGACACGCGGGACGCGAAGGGAACGGGCGCGTACACCCGGGTACCGGGCGCGGGAGGCGACGCGGTGACTGCGGGGCGCAAGGCCCAGCGGTCGCGGCCGTCGCGCAGGCCGCTAACCCAGTTCCGCTTCGGCGGCCTTCAGCGCCGCGAACTCTTCCTCGGGTGCGTTTCCGGCCAGGTGTTTTCTCGAGTAGGCGAAGAAGTATGCCATGAGGCCCGCCAGCACGGCCAGCGTGCAGCCGGCGGCGAAGGCGTCGACCACGAAGGTCGAGACGACGGCCACGAGCGACAACACAAACGAAATGCTGGTCAAAACGATGCCGCCGGGCGTCTTGAAACCGCGCTCCATGTCGGGTTCTTTCTTACGCAGGATAATGTGCGACAGGTTCATCATGGCGTAGGACACGCACGCGGCGAACACGGCCATGTTCAGCAGGATGTCGCCGTTTTGCACGATCGCGGCCAGGGCGAACGCGATGGCGCCGAGCATGATGAGCGCAACATACGGCGTCTTGCGCGAACCGGTGACCGACAGGAACTTCGGCAGATAACCGGCGCGGGACAGGGCGAACGCCTGGCGGGAGCCGGAGAACACCGTGGAGAAGAACGACGCCACCAAACCGGCGAGGCCCGCGTAGTTCACGAACGTCGCCAGCGGGCCTTCGCCCACCTCGTTCAGCGCGTCGACCAGAGGCGCAGCTGCGGTGCCGGCGAATGCGGCCCCGGCGCCGCCGGCGGTCAGAATGAGCACAAGCGCTCCGGTGACCATGAGCGTCAGCATGGCGCCGATGATGCCGCGGGGCATGTCGCGTTTGGGGTTGGCCGATTCCTCAGCGGCCAGCGGCACGCCTTCGACGGCCAGGAACAGCCAGATGCCGAACGGCAGCGCCGAGAGCACGCCACCGAGCCCGAAGGGCAAAAGCATGGTGCCGCCGTCGACTGCGGGCGCGATGTTGAACAGGTTCGCCACATCGAAATGCGGCGCGATGCCGACGAAGAACGCGATGAGCGCCACCATGGCGATCGCCGTGATGCCGAACACGATTTTGAGCGCCTCGCCCACGCCGATCAGGTGGATGCCGACGAACACGACGAAGAAGAAGCCGATGATCGCGGCTGACGGCACATTGGAGAACAGGCCGAGCGCATGCACGTACGCCGCGATGAACGTCGAGATCGCCGCCGGGCAGATGGTGTACTCGATGAGGATGGCGAATCCGGTGAGCGCGCCGCCGACCTTGCCCATGGCGCGGCGGGCGAAGCCGTAGCCGGCGCCGGCTGCCGGCATCGCGGACGACATCTCTGCCAGGCCGAGCACCATGAACAGGTACATCGCACCCATCACCAGAAACGCGATCAACATTCCCAGCCAGCCGCCGTAGCCGATCCCATAGTTCCAACCTGAGAAGTCTCCACTGATCACATACGCGATTCCAAGGCTCATCAGCAGCACCCAGTTAACGGAGCCCTTCTTAAGCGATCGCTTTTCGAAGTACTCTTTCGATTCCGCCGTTGCGCCGCCGAGAACCGCCGTGCCTGCGGGTGGGGTCATAAGGCATCACATCCTTCGTCTCGTTTCCTACCTAGCAAATGTCGATCGATCCGTTTGCACGGTTTGCATAGTAGGTTCGAGGGTGCGAAGGCCGCCGGACAACCCGCGCGTTAGCAAAGCTTCAACCGAAGCGAAACAAGCGCGAAACGCAGCGGAAGCGAACGCGTTACATGCGCCCGCAGTGCGAAACGAGCGCGAAATGCGCGGCCGGAGACGCAGGCGGGTGGGAAACGCGCGCACGGGGCCGCAGGCGGACGAGAAATGCGCGCACGGTGCCGTAAGCGGACGGGAAACGCGATACGTCTGCGTTTGTTTGGCAACCTCCCGAGTAACCGGCTGCCTGACGTAGTCGTTTTCCCAGGTCAAAGGCTTGCCGCTAAACGGACTACTCAGGGTCATCCGATTCGAACGCAGACGTATCGCGTTTTGCGAGCGCAAGCACGCGGGAAGCAAGCGGAAGCGGGGGTCCACGAGCGCAAGCTGTGCGCGACTCGTCCCCGACCACCCCTCCTCCCCTGACCACCCTGCGGAATCGCGCCGGCAGCGCCCACCCCGCCCCGCCAGCCCCTGCGCCCCGCGCAATCGCGAAGGAAACACGCGCCAAATTTTACGTTGTCGGCTGCCCCTATCCGGTACAATTAGCTCATCCCAGCAGAAAGGAAGCACCATGATCGTACTTACCCTTTTCATCCTGTTTATCGCTGCGGCCGTCGGGTCCGCGGCCCTTGGCTCGCCGATGCTGTTCGTCGTGCGGCAGCAGGAGGCGTCCATCATCGAGCGCCTCGGCAAGTTCAACCGTATCGTGCAGCCGGGCCTTCACTTCCTGATCCCGATCATCGAGCGCCGCGCCGCCGAGGTCAACCTGCGCACGCAAGAGGCGCGCTACTCGCTCAACGGCAAGACGAAGGACAACGTGACCATCGGCACGGCGGTCTCGGTCCAGTTCCGTGTTGACCAGATGCCCGCCCAGACCGTCGAGCAGTCGGGCGTTTACCGCAGCTACTACATCCTGAGCAACCCCATCGACCAGATGGAAAGCTACATCGCCGACGCGCTGCGCTCGGCCATCCCCGGATACACGCTCGACGAGGTGTTCGACAACAAGGACCTCATCGCGCAAAACGTGAAGGATTCCGTGACGGAGCTCATGGCGGGCTACGGCTACGACATCATCACCACGCTCATCACCGACATCGAGCTGCCGAAGGACGTCGAGCGCTCCATGAATGCGATCAACTCCGCGCAGCGCGACCAGGAGGCGGCGAAGGCGCTTGCCGAGGCCGAGCGCACCAAGACCGTCGTGGCGGCGCGCGCCCAAGCCGAGGCCATGGAGCAGACGGGCATCGGCATCGCGAACCAGCGCAAGGCCATCGCCGACGGCATCGCCGCATCGCTTGACGTGATCAAGTCCTCCGGCGTGTCGGCCAAGGAAGCGAACGACCTGTTCACGTACACCCAGTGGGTGGAGATGATGGGGTCATTCGCCGAATCCGGCAAGGCCTCGACCATCCTGCTCCCGTCAGGCTTCGAGGGTTCCTCCTCGATCCTGCCGGACATCCTCGCAGCGCAGGCCGCACAGCAGAAACCCAAGGACGAAAGCAACCCGTTCGAGGCTTAGCCCAGGCCCGGCTTTGATCTGCCCAAGGGTCGCCGGGATGCATATGCGCCACAAGAGAATCGTTAACAAACGAGAAGGGGTCGGCCCCGGAGTTCTTCCGGGGCCGACCCCTAGTAGGTTACGCCTTTATCGCAGCCGCTCTGGTTCTGCGCCAGCACCTTAGCTCGGAGCCAGCGCAGGTTGCCTTACGCCATGACCTTGCGGAACAGATCGACTACCTGGGCGTGGTCGGCTTCGCGGGGATTGCCCGGGAAGCAGGCGTCGGCCATGGCGTCGGTTGCCAGCTGCTCGAGGTCTTCCGCCACCAGACCGTTGCAGGTATGCGGGATCTCCACATCGGCGGACAGCTGACGCACGGCGGCGATGGCCGCGTCGGCGGCGGCTTCCGCGCTCATACCCGCAACGTCGACGCCCATGGCGCGCGCCACGTCGACCAGGCGCTCGGCGCACACCGGCTTGTTGAACTCCATGGCAACCGGCAGCAGCATGGCGCACGCCACGCCATGCGGCGTGTCGTAATGCGCCGACAGCGTGTGCGCCATGGCGTGGTCGATGCCCAGACCGACGTTGGAGAAGCCCATGCCTGCAACATACTGGCCAAGCGCCATGCCCTCGCGGCCGGCGCCCGGCTCGCCCGACTTCGCCTCGGCGTACGCCGCGCGCAGATTCTTCGAGATCAGCTCGATAGCCTTCAGGTGGAACATGTCGGACAGCTCCCAAGCGCCCTTCGTGGTGTAGCCCTCGATGGCGTGCGTGAGCGCGTCCATACCCGTGGCCGCGGTCAGGCCCGCCGGCATGCTGGCCATCATGTCGGGATCGACCACCGCAACGTCGGGAATATCGTTGACGTCGACGCACACGAACTTGCGCACCTTTTCAGGGTCGGTGATGACATAGTTGATGGTGACCTCGGCCGCCGTGCCCGCCGTGGTGGGAACGGCGATGGTGAACGTGGCGTGGTTCTTCGTGGGCGCTACACCCTCGAGCGAAACCACGTCGGCGAACTCGGGGTTCTCCGCGATGATGCCGATGCCCTTGGCGGTATCCATGGCCGAGCCGCCGCCGACCGCCACGATCATGTCCGCGCCGGAAGCCTTGAACGCCGCCACGCCGTCCTGCACGTTCTTGATGGTTGGGTTGGGCTTGATCTGGTCGTAAAGCTCCCACGGGATGCCGGCCTCGTCAAGCTTAGCTGTCACCTTGCCCGTGACGCCGAATCTCACCAGATCAGGGTCGGAGCACACGAACGCCTTCGCGAAGCCGCGGCGCGTGATCTCGCCGGGAATCTCCCCGATCGCGCCGGCGCCGTGATACGAGATGTTGTTGAGCACGAAACGATTGACCGCCATGGCGGCACCCCCTTTACATAAGCGGGCTTAGCGGTTCCCCCTGACGAAGCCCGCACCGTTACAGCTGTTGTCAGTGTACCGCTACGGCACGCCGTTTACCGGGAAAAACGCAACGCTTACGGTAACGATTAGGTGGCAAAGGCAACCGATGGCGAACACATCTCCGTCCCCTGTTCACGCGACAGCAAAAGCCCCTGCTGGGAGTCCCGACAAGGGCTTGCAAGCAGGGTGGACTCACAGCACGCTCGCGGGCGCGCTCCTTCCCTACTCGACCGCCGTGGGCTCGAGGGCCTCGGCTTCCTTGTAGCTGATCCAGCCATCGGGGATGATGGCGTCGCTGTGGCACTTGCTGCAGTACACGGTAGACGCGCGGTGCGCCTTGTGGCACTCGCTGCAGGCAACCTCGCCGTGCTCCTGCACGTGCGGGTTGCGCTTCATGTAGCTGGTCTTGTCCACCAGGTCGTCGCGCGTCATGGTGGAGCCGTCGTCGTTGACGTGGCAGCCCGAGTTCAGGCAGAACGCCTCGCTGGCGATGCCGCGCGCCGCAGTCAGGTCGGAGAGCGTTTTCTCCTCGGGAACGAAGCGCTCGTCGACGGTCTGCACGACGCTGTAGCTGCCGGTCAGCCAGCCCAGGCCCTCGGTGACCTGCTCGGACATCTGCGGCACGTGGCAGCCCACGCACGTGATGCCCTCCCGGGCATGCACCGGCGCCAGCATGCTGGACGCGTCGGCGACCTGGTTGCCCCACTTGTCCGTTGCGGCCTCGCCCAGCGTGGACTCGTAGGTGGTCAGATAGCCGTCCATGGGCGTGTGGCAGATCGCGTTGCAGAAGCTGGGCTGCTCGTGCCAGACCATGAAGCCCGCTCCCGCCGCCACCAGCACTACGACCACGGTGGCCACAACCGCCGTCACCTTACGGCGGCAACGCTTGGGCGACGGGGTCGCGCCAGCAGCGCCAGCAGCGCCCGCGGCGCACGAATCGTTGGCAACGCCCGAGGCGCCGGCACCAGCCGCACCCGCGCTATCAAGCTTCTCATCTGCGGAAATGGTTTCCGCAACCTTGTTCTCGTCGGTCATGGCAGCCTCCTACTTGCCCGCCGCGGCGTTCTCGCCGGCGATCTTGCCGAACACCATGCACATGCCGGCGGACAGGCCCTTGAGCGAGATGGGGTACTGCACGTTGAAGCGGCCGCCCTGCGGGGCGCCGGCCACGTACAGGCCGGAGATCACCTGGCGCTCGGTGTTGTACACGTGGCAATCGCTGTCGGATTCCAGGCCGCCCAGGTTCGCCAGCGTGAGCGCCACGCCGCACTCGGCTGCGTAGAACGGGCCCTTCTCCAGGGCGAACATGCGCTGGCTGCTCTTGCCGAAGTCCTCGTCGGAGCCCGCCTTCGCCAACTGGTTGTAGCGCTCGATGGACCCCTTCGCCACCTGGACGTCCATGCCGTCGATCTTCGCCAGCAGCTCATCGATGGTGTCGGCCTTCAGGCAACGGCCCTCGGCGACGGCGGCCTCGATGTCGGCCGGGCAGCGCACGTTGATCTTCAGGCCCGCCGGCGTCCAGTCGGGCATCGCCTCGTCCTTGTAGATGCAGGCGATGCCGTGAGCGGCCGGGAAGTACTTGAGCTGCTCGGGCCAGGAGCTGTCGAAGAACTGGTAGGCCGTGCGCTGCGGCTGCAGCTCCACCTGGTTCTCGAGCTGCTGACCAGGCACATCCTCGTTCATGAAGCGCTTGCCGCGCAGGTTGAGCCACAGAAAACCGTTGTTGCCGATGACGCCGCGGCCGTCGGAGCCGGCGCCGCCGCCCATGTGGTGGATCATCGGCGCATGCCACTGCTCCACCGCCGCGCCTGCCCACACGCCCATCTTGTGGCCATCGCCGACGTTGGTGTAGTTGCCCTGCGCATCCAGGTCCAGCGACAGGATCTGGTTGCCGTTCTCGACGCACGCGGGGGCGAAGTACTTCATCATATCCTCGTTGGCCAAGTAGTCGCCCGTGGCCAGGATGACGCTTTTCGCGTTGATCTTCAGGTACTTGCCCGCGCTGGTGTCCTGCGCGTAGATGCCTGCGATGCTACCGTCATCGGCTGTGATGAGCTTCACGCCCCTCGTGTTGTAGCGAACCTCGGCGCCGGCCTCCTGAGCGCGCTTGAGGTTGTCAGCCATGGCCGTGGCCAGGCTGGAGAAGCCCACCGACGTGGGGTAGCACGGCATGTCCTCTTTCGTGTAGTCGTACGTTTCCAGCATGGGATAGAAGTACGGGTACATATAGTGGGCGCGGTTGGCCTCGGGGACCTCCTCGTAGCTTTCGGACGCGATGTACATGTCCGGGCACCCCTTGACGAACCAGTCGAGCGCCTTGCCCGACTCGTCGCAATAACGGCTGATGATGCCGAAGTTCGAGTGGTGGCTACCCTCCTCCATGTGCATGTTGACCACCATGTGCTTGTCCAGGAAGCCGTCGCCGCGCTCCCACTTGGCCATGGTCTCGCCACCCAGGATGGCCATGTCGCTGGCCACGCTGTTGAGCTGGGCGGATGCCTCGATGGCAATGACCTTCGCGCCGGCTTCGGCAGCCGCGCGCGTTGCGGGGACGCCCGCGCAGCCAAGGCCCACGACCACGACGTCGGCGTCAAGCGTCTCGGCCACGTCGCTGTCGGAGATGGTCGGCGCCTCACCGAGCCACGGCATGGCGCCCGTGCCGTCGAAGCCCATCGTCTGGCCGTTGCCCGAGCCCGCCGCGCCTGCGGCACCGCCCGCGACGCCGACCACCTTTGGAGCGCAGCCCGTCAGGCCCGCGCCGGCAAGCGCCGCGCTGATGGCGGCGGCGGTCAGAAAGCTACGGCGGCTGATTCCCGATTTGTCCATGTTGTTCCTTCCTCTCGCTTGCGCCTGCCTGCTGTTTTGCCGTGTCGCCGACGCGGTTAGGCGCGGCGCTGCGCAGCCCCCTTCGGAGCGGGCGGGCAACGTGCGCCCCGGCGAAAGCGCGAAGCCTTGCGGGCACTTCGAGCAAACGCCCTATGCGTGCTCGACCCTACGAGGGAGGATTATAGGAAGCGTGAATTGAGGGAGGAATGGACTCAAGCACTGTTTTGTAAAGGGGTCGCTTTACGTTTTATGCGTACCGTCAACTTGTTCGACTTGTGGTTTCGTGCTGAGGGCTTATCTACGCCCCCGCCAACCGCGACCCCGGTACTTCTGGGCGGTTTTGCAGGCTGCGAAAACATGAACGCATTATTGGGATTTTCCTGACCAGGGGTTTTATCGCGGCTTATTTGGCAAATGCGAAAATGACGCTCCGAAACCGCCCAGAAGTGAGATTTCAAGGCGAAAACAAGGGCCAAAACCTGCGAAACCGTCCAGAAGTCGACCGGCGGCGGCAATCATGCAAACGCACCTCCGTCCCCTGTTCGCGTCCCGAGCGACCGGCTACTCGAAAAACCTCGCAACCCCGACGGGGATGCACTGGCGGATGAGGCCTACCAGCTCGGCGTCCTCGAAGTCCATGCCCTGGTCGAACCAGTGGCGCGTGCAACCTGCGCAGCCTTTCGAGAAGAAGTCCAGGCAAAACCCCGTTTCCCCCTTATCGAGCACGCCGTGCACGCGCACGCGGGCACCGAACGCGTCGCGCAGCGCACGATGCATCACGCGATACAGGCTGTTCACGTCCTGGGAGGTAAAGGCGTTGCGCAGAAACGTCTTGCGCTGATGGCACAGCTGGAGGAACTCGATATAGCACTCGTCGAAGGGCGCAAGCGTCCCCATTCGTTTGAAGGGAGCGGCGAACATGTCGCGGAAACAGCACTCCATCAGGTGATACTTGTCGGAGAAGTGGTGGTAGAACGTCTGCTTGCTCACGCCTGCCGCGGAGGCGATCTCGGCGACGCGCACCTGGTCGAGCGGCTTGCATTCCATCAGACCCGTGAGCGCATCCGCCAACAGCCGCTTCGAATCCGCCATGAAAGCCTCCTTCGCCGAGCGCGGCGCCGATGCCGCATTTGATACTTTCATAGTAGTAAATGACGGCAGATTCCAACGCAAATGCCGCAGAACCTTCGGCGAGCGGCGCGGCCGGGGGCAGCGCGCCGCGATACAATAGCGCGCATGAAACCTATCGCTCACATACATACCGATTTGCCGCAGAAGTTCGGCATCCCCCGCAACAGCTTCCTTGCCCCGCATCTGCAAGGGCGCATCGTGTTCGAACCGGAATACGCGCTGAACAGCGCCGTTGCCGGAATCGACAGCTTCTCGCACCTGTGGCTGCTCTGGCGCTTCGAGAACGGCGAACCTGGCGGAGGCGCCGCCGACGTCGTCGACGATAACGCGCGAGCAGGCGCAGCTGGCAAAACCGCACCCGCCACCTCCCCCAAACCTGCGTGCTGGTCGCCTACCGTGCGGCCGCCGCGGCTGGGCGGCGCCGAGCGCGTGGGCGTGTTCGCCACGCGCAGCCCGTTCCGCCCGAACCCCATCGGGCTGACGTGCGTGAAGCTCGACCGCGTGGAGTTCACGGACGCCGGCCCCATCATCCACGTGCTGGGCGCGGACCTGCGCGACGGCACGCCCATCTACGACATCAAGCCCTACATCCCTTTCGCCGACTGCCACCCAGACGCCTGCGGCGGATGGATCGAGGACGCGCCCTGGCATGAGCTTGACGTCGACTTTTCCAAGCAGCTGCAGGCCGAAGTGCCCGCCGGCAAGCTGCCTGGCCTGACGGAGGTGCTGCGCCAGGACCCTCGGCGCGCCGGCAGCAAGCACGAGCCGACCCGCGTCTACCACCTGGCCTACGCGGGCCTGGACGTCGCCTTCACCGTGGACGGCGACGTCCTGCACGTGGTGTGCGTGAGCTAGCAAGGGCGCCCGGAACCTACGTCACCGGCCTCCGGAACCTCGCCGACGCACGCTGCCGCCAGCGCCCCGCCGTAACAAGCGGCCTTTACGCGATGTCGCCGGCCGCGTGACGAGCGGCATAGCGGCCGAACGTGACCTGACGGCCCAGGCAGTTGCCCACCAGGTACACCGGGTAGTTGCCGGCATAGTAGCTGCCGGAGCAGGTGCCCACGGCATACAGGCCCTTAATCGGCTTGCGGTCCTTATCGACGACCTGGCAATGCTTGTTGATGCGCAGGCCGTCGATGGTGGTCAGCAGCGAACCGCCATACCACGCGCCATAGAACGGCGCCTGGCGAATAGCGGACAGGCGATAAGCCTCCTTGCCGAACTGCGTATCGACGCCCGCATCGTACATGGCGTTGTAGTTCTCGACGGTCTTCAGGAACTGCTCCTTGGCATCACCCTCGAAGCCGAGCTTGCCCGCAAGCTCCTCCAGCGTGTCGGCCTTCATCATCAGGCCGCCGTCCAGCTGCTTCTTGTATGCCTCATCGACGGTCTTGTCCTTCAGCGTGGTCTTCCACGTGTTGGCAGAGCAGCCCTGGGTCTTGAAAATCTGAACGTCGGCAGGGGCGTTCACATCGAACACCTGGCACCACACGCCGCCGGGATGCGAAGCTGCGGCGAAGGGGATGGCGTCGTAGTTCGCGGACTCGTTGGCGATGCGCTCGCCGTTGCGGTCCACCTTCAGGAACGGCTGGGAGCCAAGGTTGAACTGGCCGTTGGTCGCCCAATTGCCAGACTCGTCCATGCCGGCGTCCTGACCAGGCTTGACGATGCCGCGGTCGAACACCATGGTCGCGCCCACGCCATCCATGTCAGCGCCCGCCCAAAGCGCCGCCTTGATGCCGGCGCCGGTGTTGTTCGTGTTGTAGTTCAGCGAGGTGATGCAGCGCACGGCCTCGGGGTCGCGGGCCTGCAGCATATCGGCGTTCGCAGCATAGCCGCCGCATGCCAGGATAACGCCCTTCTTCGCGTTGACCTGCTTGTACCCGTTCTCAACCTTGAAGATGGCGCCCGTCACGGCACCGTCGCCGTCCTGCACCAGCTTCACCAGGTCGTGGCTATACAGCACCTGGCCGCCATCGTCCTCGATGACCTTCGTCATGGCCTTGACATGCTCGGTCTGGCCGCGCTCGTTCACGAAGCCGGGGTTGGACACATGATGGCACTCGGGCGGGATGAAGTAGGAGGTGCCGCCGGCGTTATCGTTCTCGGTGTCGACGACGACCTGGGACTCCTGGCCGAAATGCTTCGTGTACGTGTCGGCGATCCACTCGACGGTGGCGCCGGAGTTCTCGACCCACGTGCGCAAGACGGACTGGTCGTTTTTGAAGGACGCGTAACGCGCGTGCTCGTTGATCCAGCGGCTCTCGTCGAAGTCGAGGTCCTGCTCCTTCTGCCAGCGCGAATGGATGGCGCCGATGTCGTAATGGGTTGCGGCGGGCTCGGCGCCCTTCTCCACGATCACAAAGCTCGCGCCCAGTTCGGCCAACGTGGCGCCGGCCATGATGCCGGACATGCCCGCGCCGACGACCAGCACGTCGGTTTCGACGGTTTCCTTGATGTCGCCGGGGGCGATCTCCGGGGCGGTGCCCAGCCAATCGACGCCGGAAGCGCCTGCGGAGGCGTTCCCGCTCTTGATGGCGGCCACGTCGGCGGCGCGCTCGGCGGCGTTCTTCGGCGCGGCGCAGCCGGTCAGGCCCAGTGCGGCCAGGGCGCCCATGCCGGCGGCGCCGGTCAGGAAGCTGCGGCGGCTGAGCCCACGAGTCTGTTCGTTCATACTATTCCCTCCATTGGTTTGCGTACGGTTTTCGCTCGACGGGTTCGAATCGGATCGGGCTTTCAGCAATACGCTGAGCCGCAGCATACGCAGGAGGCGCAGAAGCGTCACCACCCCGCATGGGGCATCCTTCGAAAGGATGAAGCTTGCGAAGGAGAGAGAAATGAGAAAGAGGGGTTTTGCGCTCTGTTTGCCACCCCAATAGGGTGAAACTTTACGTTTGCCCAGATGAGAGAAGGGTTGCTTCGGTTTCACCGATAGCGTGAAGCGAGTATAATGCACGAAACCGTAAGCAGGAAGGAGCCCCATGCGCATCGCATCCACCAAAGATGATATCTCGTCCATCTTCACGCCGGGCATGCTTGCGTGCGCATTCGCTTACGCCGCGCTAAAGCTTGTGGGATCGATGACCAACGGGTACCTTTACCCCTTGGTCGCGACCACCGACGGGTGGATCAGGGAGATATCCACGCTTGTGACGGCGGCGACCTTCCTCGTGATAACGGCAGTTGCCTACCGAAAACCTCAGATCGTCCGCGCGCCCGCGCTTGTCGCGCTCGCCTGCGCGTTCACGCTTGCCGCCATAGCGTTCGTAGGCGCAGGGCTAAGCACCCATAGCGTCGCACTACTTTCCCTGGGCATCTTCTGTCGATCCATCAGCAGGGCGCTGACCCTGTGCTTGTTCGCGTTATGCCTGGTTCAGCTTGAGTCCGGGAAGCAAGTCAGCTTCGCCATAGCGTTAGGCTTGTTCATTTTCAGCGTGCTGGACCTTTTCAGGGGCGTTATCGGCACGCCGCTGAACGCCATCCTGCTGCTCGGCGCCGCGCAGATCATCGTGGCGGTATGGGCCACGAAGCCCGCAAGCCGCGTGCTCGACATCACCAGCGCCGGCGATTCGATCGACGATTTGAAGCTGGCAGACCCCACAGCGTTCCTTCCCGTGTTCCACGGCGTTTTCGTATGCATCCTGCTATTCTCCGCAGCTTCGGGGTTCGCCTTGACGTTCAACGAGGTCGCCAGCGCTCCGCCGACGCTGCTGGCGAACACGCCGCTTTTGGCTCTTTTGCTTCTTTTCCTGCTGCTAAGCTGGGGAAATAAGCGCGAAGACGTGCTGTTCACTCTTTCGGTGCTTATCGTCATGGCAGGTTTTTTGACAACGCCGCTATCGTTTAACGAGACCTTTGCGAACACATCCAGCACGCTGCTGCGTTTCGGGGAGCAGTGCTTCGATGTGCTTGCTTGGACGGTTGTCGCGGCAATCGGGCGACGCAACGTATACGGCTGCCTGGTGTCCGCGGGAGTCATGCAGATGATGAGCAGCATCGGCACGCTTATCGGCGCCATGTCCGGCCACATCACCAACGATTTCGTGACCACCGATTTCTTCATGGCCACCGGCTTCGCTTTGACTATGGTGTTCGCGTTCTTCGCGTTTCTATGGTGCGGCTTCCGCACGTTCAGCTTCACTGACGCCATCGAGTCGGTCACAACTGTCAGCCACCCCAGCTCGGACGAGCAGGTGGACGGTGAATCTGATGCGGATGCGGGCAAGACTGCCGGGGCAATGCCGAACGCTTCCGGGGAAGAGCCCGCCGTGCTCGGGCGAGACGCAAGCCCAGCGCTTTCCGCGGACGGCACCGCCACGGCAGGCAACGCCTTTGCGGCTAACGCCGCCGCAGGCGACATTCCCGCAAGCGATGGCGCTTCCGTCATGGATGCCGTACGTGCGGCAGGCACCGCTCCCTCCGAGAACGGGCCCGCCCCCGAAGCCGGCGCCGCAGTACCTGCGCCCAATCAGCTTGACGAGAACTGCACATGCTTAAGCGACGAATTCGGCCTCACCGCACGCGAACGCGAGGTGTTCGTCCTGCTCGCCCACGGGCGCAACGGCCGCTACATCATGGACCACCTGGTCATCAGCCGCAACACGGCGAAGAGCCATATCAAGCACATCTACTTCAAGCTGGGCGTCCATTCGCATCAGGAGCTCATCGACCTGGCAACACGAGGGCAAAGCCTGTAAGCGCCGCAAGCCTCCTCACCACTATTCCCATCAGGCATTATGCGAAGCACTCGCGACTTTCCCCCATCGGGGGTGATGCCCTTGCGCACCTGATTCTCTATAGTTTCGGTTATTCGAATCGGATAGGGGCTTCACGCAACACTTGCGCGAAACGGATTCACTATCAAAGAGGAGGTCAGCGAATGAGCGAAGAGCGCATAGATTCCGCGCCCAAGCAGAAGCTGCCCAAGAATAAGAAGCTCACCATCGTCGGCGTCGTGGTCGTGGTCATCGTGGTGGCGGGCATGGGTTTTTGGACCTGGCATAACAGCCCCAGCTTCTGCAGCGCGTTTTGCCACACGCCCATGAACAACTACGTGGAAACGTACGATCAGCAGGCCGGCACCCCGGGCACCGACAAATGGGGCAACGAGGTCTCCAACAGCAGCGCCATGCTGGTCGTGTCCCACAAGGAAGCGGGCCAGAACTGCCTTTCATGCCACGAGCCCATCATCAGCCAGCAAATCGGCGAAGTGCAGGCGACCCTTACGGGCGACTACTATTACCCGCTTGAAGAGGCGAACCTGGAAGTGCTCATGCAGAACTCCGGCAACGATGCCGGCACGGGCGAGCAGTTCTGCCTGAAGAGCGGTTGCCACGTGAACAGCGAGGGCCAGGCGCTGACGAAGGCCGACCTGACCGAGATGACCAGCGACATGGAGCGCAACCCGCATTCCTGGCATCATGACAAGTACACGTGCAGCGACTGCCATAAGTCGCATCGCGCATCGGTGCTCATCTGCACCGATTGCCACGCGGACGCCGAGTCCGAGGTGCCCGACGGCTGGGTCGATGCCAAAACCGGCAAGCAGATCGAAGAGGACTCCGTCAACTACTTGGGCTAACAGCCTCGATCGACCTCAACAGCATTCGTGAAAGAGCCTCCACGCGGAGGCTCTTTCACGTTGCGGGAAGGATCCAACGGGCGAAGATACGGAAGCCCTCGGCCCATTGCCACCGCTCCCGACAACGCGAAAGCGGGCCGCGTCCCAACGCGACCCGCTTCCTGCTCGCAGAACTTCGGCTGGCGCGTGGCCCTCGAAGCGATCACCTGCCGCCGCCTGCTCGTTTAACGCTTGCTTACTGCTCGACCAGCTGGCCGTCGTTCACCTTGTAGGTGGTGCCGTCGATGACGACGTTCCAGCCGTTCGGCACGCTGGAGTACGTGGCGTCCAGGTGGCACTGCGTGCAGTAGAACTCGCTGGTCTCGTGGGCCTTATGGCAGTTTCCGCAGGCCACAACGCCGTGCTGACTCCAATCATGCGGGTTGAACTCGCGATCGGCCGTGGCGGCGGTCAAGTCGTCGACGGTGTTGACGCCGTCATGGCAGCCGCTCTTCAGGCAGAACTCGGCCGTCGGCAGCTCGCTGGAACGGCTTTCGAGCATCTGCGTGTCGGAATCGAAGTTGTAGTTGCCGGAAACCCAGCTCATGCCTTCGGTCACCTGCTCGTCGATCTTGGCCTCATGGCAGCTCAGGCAGTTCATATCCGCATCGGCGCCGTGATAAGCGGCCAACATGGCGGTGCTGTTACCGTCAACCGGGCCGGCCTCGAAATCGGCAACGTACTTGCTCATGGGCGTATGGCACACGGTCCCGCAGAAGCTGGGGCTGTTATGCCACGCGAACATGCCGCATCCGGCCACGATGACCACCGCGACCACCACGGCAGCGACGATGCGTCCGCGCGTCATGGCCTTCTTCGGCGCAGGCTTGGCGGTTTGCTCCGCCGCCTTCTCAGTGTTCTCGCTCATCTTCTCCACCTTCCTACTTTTGAGCCAATGCACGGCCGGCCACGTAGCCGGCGGTCACGCAACGGCCCAACGACAGCCCGTAAATATCCAGCGGGTAATCAACGCCGCCATAAAAGTTGCCGGCGCAGTTGCCGATGACGTACAAGCCCTCGATCGGCTCGCCCTCCGCCGTGAGCGCCTGGTTTTCGCCATTAACCTCAAGACCTGCGCAAATGGTGGAGCAGCGCATGCGGCGATGGATGCCGTAGAATGGCGCCTGCTTGACGGGGATCAGGTACTTCGGATCCTTGCCGAACTCCGTATCGGTGCCCGCTTCGCACAATGCGTTGTAGTCCTCGACCGTCTTCACGAACGTCGCCGGATCCTGACCGATCTTCACCGCCAGCTCCTCGAGCGTGTCGGCCTTGAACGTGCGTACCTGGTCGGCGAACACGCCCTTGCGCTCGACGTCCTCCTCGGGCATGTACACGCGCAGGCCCTCGGGGTCCACCAGCTTGCCCTTCCAACCGGCGGCATCGGTCATGTAGTTCGCGTCGAAGACCTGGGAGTACCAGCCGGGATGCTTGCCATCGCGCAGGTAGTTGTTCAGCAGGCTCATCTCCACGGTCTCGTCGACGAAGCGCTTGCCGGTGTTGTCCGCCACGGCCAAAAACGGCATGTCGCACATGGAAGCCGGGCCGGCATCGAAGTCGTGAAGCATCTTGGTGTGGCCGACGTGCTCCATGGCGGCACCTACCCACATGCCCATCTTATGGCCGTCGCCGGTCTGGTTGTTCTGCTTGCGCTCGAAGTTGTGCAAGTCGGGGATATAGTAGTCCACCATCTCGTCGTCGTTGGAGTAGTCGCCCGTCGCGATGATCACGCCATTCTTGGCGTTGACCTGCACATATTCGCCATCCTCACGTTGGGCGATCGCGCCGGTGACGGCACCGGACTTGTCGGTGACCAGCTGTCGCGCCGGCGTGGAGTAACGGATATCCACGCCCTTTGCGGCCGCCACCTTCGCCAGCGACTGCATGGCATTGCCGGTGGTGAAGGGCTTCGGGCCGAAGAAGGCCGTGACGTAGTCAAGCTTGAAGCCGTTGATGTTGAGCGTGGCGACCTGCTGGCGATTGCCGTCATCGGACACGGGGCCGTCGACGGATTTGATGCGATCGATGCACCAGTGCAGCGCCTCGCCGGAATTGTACGCCCAGTTGCTGACCAGCTCGCGATGGGAACGATGCTGATTGGCCTTCACCACCAGCGAGATCAGGTGCTCGATGCCCGCCGGATCGCATTTGTCCAGGTTGAGGCCTGCCGCGGAATTGCCGTGCGACATGGCAGTACGCTCCTTCTGCAGCAGCACCACCTTCGCGCCGTTTTCCACCGCGGAAAGCGCCGCCGGGGTACCCGCCGCGCCGACGCCGATGACCAGCACGTCGCAATCGACGGTTTCGGCGACTTTTGCGATAGGCTCAGGCGCCTGCATGAACGACGGCAGCCCGTTGGCGGTGGTGGAGCCGTTGCCCGCAACGCCGACGGCTCCGTCGGCATAAGGCGTGTACTCCTGATAGCCGCACGCGGAAAGCGCGCCGGCGCTCAACGCGCCCAGCGCGGAAATGCCGCCGAGCTTCAGGAAATTACGGCGCGAGGTGGCCCTTCCCTTTGCTTCCATAGTATCTCCTCTCCAAAGGATGGTTCCCTGTTCCGCAAAACGCCTTCTAAAGCGCGCTTTTTCGGAACCTCGGACAGTTTATGAACGAGGCGGCATACCTCGCTAGGCTGCACTTGCTTTTGTACTTGCCCGCGTGAATCGGGTATGCTGTGCGAAACATTGCGAAGCGAGCGGGCGCAAAAGTGCCCGTAACGGAGGGGTTCCATGTCGCAGCTTTCCCTGTATCTAGATGATGAGACCATGGCCGTCTTGCGCGACATGGCGCAAGCGGGCGGGAAATCGCTTTCGAAGTGCGCTGTCGAGCTGATCCGCAACGCCGCGGTCAGCGAATGGCCGCCGGGTTTCGAGAGCCTGTTCGGCAGCATCGACGACCCCACGTTCCAGGCGCCCGTGCGCATCGTAAGCAAAGTGGATATGGAAGCGGGGCACGTGCGATGATCTACCTGGACACCAGCACCTGCGTGGGTTTGCTGCGCGGCGATATATCCGTTTCACCTGCGACGATGCGTTCCATAGCGCCGACCGAGCTCGGCATCCCCGTAGTCGTGGAGTCCGAGCTTTTGATCGCCGCCACGCAAAGCCGCGATGCCGAGCGCAACACGCAGATCGTGCGCCAGTTCCTGTTGCCCTTCGATAAAGTGCCCTACGATTCCAGCTGCTGCAACCTGCATTGCCGTATCCGTCTGCATTTGGAATCGGTAGGCGCGCCCACGGGCACAAACATCATCGTCATCGCCGCCATGGCTATGCGCCACGACGCCACCCTGCTCACCTGCTCGCCCGACCTGTACCGCCGCATCCCCGGCCTGAAGATGGTCGAATGCGGAAACGACCTGGAAGAATCACTAAGGCTGTGCTAGGGATCGGGGATGCCTGCCAACGACGGACGAACCCCATACGCCCAGCTCCTCCATGCGCAGAGGAACGATTCTACCGATTCCCCGCCGCAAACGCGAAGAAGGCGATGCGGAACGATTCGCATCGCCTTCTTGCTGAGAACTTGTTACGCGCTTGCGCGTCAAAGGTCGCAGCGCCTTAACGCCAACGCGCCCGCTTGACCCGCGCGCAAGCTACTAGTCAACCCGGAATCGCTCCAGGTCGATCCCGAGATCTTCTGCCTTTTCGCAAAGCTCGTAACCGTCCATGTTCTCGATGTCCGCAACATCGAGCAACGCCGCAGGAAACCCAGAAGACGCCGCCGTGCCGCAATAGTCTTCCAGATAATCGCGCAGCTCATCCGTATCGATTTTCGCCATGTTCATCTCACCCGATTTCACAAGTGTCACATGCGGCAGGTTACGCCCACTCGAATTCGTTGCCGGCGCCTAGCTCGAAGTGGTACTTCACGATGCCGACGTCCGCGCCGCTGAATGCGTCGCCGTTTTCGCTAATGGAAACCTTGTTGCCTGCGCCGGCGATTCGGAAACACTGCTTGTTGAGCGCCGTCGGGGCTAGAAGAGCCGCCTGCACGCCATCCGCAAACCACTGCGGCTCTAGACCCTCGTACGAACTGACCTCGGGCGCCGTCTTGCTCTTGTGCGCGACGCCTGGCGTGACGCCGAAGCCCACGGCAACGATGCCGATAACCATCTTCCCCGGCACAGCCTGCTCGACGTTCTTGCGGCTGAACGTGCCGCCGATCCACCACGTGTTCAACCCGAGCGTCTGCGCAAAAAGCATCAAGTCTGCGCTTGCGTAGCCGAGGTCCTCGTCAAGCCCGGGCCTGTCGCTGCCGGCCAGCACAAAATAGTTGCGCACGCCTTTGGCGAAGAACAGCTTGAGCGCACCGGGCAGCGCCGACTCGTCGCCCACCTTCAGCGAAATCGCCAACCCAAGGCGCTCGTTGTTTGCGCGAACGCGGTCGTTAAGCTGCGAGATCAGCTCAGGCGAAAGCGGCTCGGACGCGAACTTCCGCACAGTATGACGCTGCCGCATAGCCTGTTTCATGTCCGTGGCGCCGGCCGAAACAGCGTCCGCGACGACGTTCATAGCGGTATCCGCAGCATCCATGGTGTTGCCCGCAGCGATGTCCGTACCCATAGCGAAATCCTTTCGCGCGCTTCCATCAAGCAATATCGAGAACGCGCTCATTGTACAACCGAGTTAACCCCGCGGAAAAAAGGAAGAGCGGGAACGTTTTCGGCGTTTCGTGCCACAGATTGCGAGTTTTCCGAATTTGCCGGCGACAGGGAGGACGTTTGCTGGTCGATTTCGCTTGCGGGATGTAACGAGCGATGCGTATGTCGCGCCAAGCGCAAGCCACCGCACGCCGTGCCGCGTTCGCCATTCGGAAAACTCGCAATCTGAGACATATTCGCGACAAAAGTTTCCCCGGCACTCGCGCCGCGGTCATAGGCGCTCAGGCGGGAACGCGCGCCTTGAAGACGACCCCTCGACAGTCAGTTGTTGTCAAATGTATTATGTTTTCGTTATACTCCTGCCATGACGAAATACGAAGACATATTCGACATCGCGGCCGACAACCACGGCCTAATCACCTCCGCTCAGGCTCGCGAAGCAGGCATAACCAACAACGAGCTCGTGCAATACGCCAAGCGCGGGCGCGTGGCGAAGGTCGGCCACGGCCTCTACCAGCTCACGCAGTGGGTCCCCGAGCAAAACGACGCGTATGCCTGGGCGGTCACGTCCGTCGGGCCGAGCGCCGTGCTCTACGGCGAATCCGTCATCGCCATGCTCGGCCTGGCCCCCACGAACCCCACCCGCACGTTCGTGGCAACTCCCCGCCGCTGCCGCCGCGCGCTGCCGGAGAGCCTCAAGGTGGAATGGGTGGACGGAATCGAGCCAGGCGCGATATACGACGGCATCCCGTGCCAAAGCGCATATGATGCCATCCTCGCATGCAAAGGCAAGATGCTGCCGGAACGCCTTCTGACAGCAGCTGAAACCGCCAGAAGGCAAGGTTTCATAAGCAAGCAAGAATTTCGTTCATTGAAGAAGGAACTGGAGGGCGCGGATGCCAGCAAAACGGCCGAATAGCAGGAGAAACCTCGACGTCGCGCTCGAAAGACTCGTCGGGAAGCCGAATCTCATCGCTAAGCGAGCAATCATGGCGAACACGATCGTCGCCCAAATGCTGCCGGACGGCTCCGTCAAGGGAGGTAGCGCCATCAAGATGCGCCTGGGCGATGGGGCTACGCGCTTCACGACCGACCTCGACATCGCGCGAGCCTCGGCCATAGACGACTTTTCCGAGCAGCTCGCCGGCTCTTTGGCAACCGGATGGGAGGGCTTCACGGGCGCGTTGGTCGAGGAGAGGCAGGCGCATCCCAAAGGCGTTCCCCCGCAATATGTGATGCAGCCTTTCTCGGTGAAGCTATCATATAACGGCAAACCGTGGGTAACCATCGACCTAGAAGTAGGCCACAACGAGATCGGCGACGCAGACGAACCCGACTTCGTTTCGCCCGAAGACGCCAACGCCATCCTCAAAGGCCTGGGGTTTCCGCCGCTCGGCCCGATTCCCATCATGGCGCTGCGCCACCAAATCGCCCAGAAGTTACACGCCGTGAGCGCGCCCAGCAGCATGCGGGCTCACGACCTCATCGATTTGCAGCTGCTCGACAAGGCTTACGAAGGCGATTACTCCGACGTGCGTCAAACCTGCATGAGGATGTTCGCCTACCGCAAGATGCATTCCTGGCCTCCCACTATTGCGGGAGGCGAGGAATGGGCAACCATCTATGCCGACCAGTTGCCAGACGGAAACCTGATCCTCAACGTCGGCGACGCTATTTCATGGGCGAATTCTCTCATCGGCAGGATCGATGCCGCCCGATAGCCCAACATTTGCATTAGAAGACAAGAGCACGCAGGCACGCTGGCACCAGACACGGCAAAACACCCCGGCGCCGCTGGCGAAACGTCGGGCAAAAACACGTGTGGCAGGGACGCATCCCTGCCACACATTGCACATCATATTTCGTTCGCAGCCGAAACCCGGTCTCAGCCATCCTCGACCCACGGCCGATCTTCCCAAGCCGTAACCGAACTCAAGTCGCTACCGTTTCAAGCGCAACCCGCGTTCAAACGAAGCCGATGCCCAGGCGAGCCGCTTCGCCACCAGCTCGCGCGGCTACGCTCAGCCGTCAGCCGCCCGACTGCGGCGCAAAACCGCTAGGCGCGAGCGGGGTCCCACTCGACGATGCCGTGGTTCAGGAACGGCTTGGAGTCGGGCGCGTCGGCGTTGACCATGCGGAACTTCGCCTCGCCCTCGGCGGTCTTCCACACGATGGTGCGCAGGCGCACACCCGGCAGCACCGGGGAGGTGAAGCGGCACTTGAAGCGCGTCATCGCCTCGGGATGGCCCGGGAACAGCAGGGAGATGACGTGACGCATGGCCACGCCGGCGCTGCTGACGCCGTGGGCGATGGGGCGCTCAAGGCCGGTCTGCTCGGTGTAGGACCAGTCGATGTGCTGCTGATGCCAGTCGCCCATCAGGCGATACACGAGCGGCCAATTGTAGCCGTAGGTTTCCTCGTAGGTGAAATCGGGCTCACGATCGGGGTACTCCACGGAGTCCCTCGGCGGCTGCTCGCCGCCCCAACCGCCGTCATAGATGCAGCAGTCGTAGGTGTCGACCGTGCACAGATGGGTGCCGTCGGCGGAGTACGACTTGCCGACCTGCTTGGACAGCGAGCCGCGACCCTCGCCGCGGTCCCAGATTGCCTCCTGGGTGACGAACGTCTCGATGTGGTCGTTCATCTTGAACGGCGCATGGAAGTACACGTCGATACCGTAGTGCAGCGAACCGGAGTAGTCGAAGCCGTAGTCGAGGGTGGTGGTCATCTCCTCGTTGACGGTCAGCGGCACGGCGAAGATGGGCAGAACCTTCAGGTCCGGGTTCTTGGCGTCGCCTTCGTTGACGTACTCCAGGTCCACGCGGCCGTCCCAGCCGGCGCCGCAACCAAGCGCGCAAATCTCAAGGTCCTTGAAGGTATAGTCGCGCACGAACGGGCCAAAGGTCTTCCCGACGATCTCGGTGGAAATAGCCATGACATTCTCCTTTGGAAAGAGAACTGCGAAAACGCAGCAGGTGATATAAGGTTTCCCCACGTTTGAGCGACGCGGCGCAGTTCAGATCAAGCTGAGCAGCGCAAGATTCCCCCGAATCGTTGCGCAGACCGAGAAAGGGGTATCGTAAACCCCCGTGAACGAGATGATCAACCCCAGCCCGGATTCGAAAAGACGCAGCTACAGCCCTTACGGGCGGCTCCAATGCAGCTTCGCCTGTTCATGATCGGCAAGGTTGCAGCCCCGAAGGGCGGCTCCAATACAACCTTGGCGTTCAACTGGGCAGGTGATCGTTCGGTCGAATATGCGTCCCATCCCTGCGTCCCCCGACGCATCACGTGGGATTTATGACGAGAACCGACCGGCACCGCGGCAGCGGGACCGCTTCAGTTCTCAGGTGCCAGCGTACCCCATTCCGCTCAACGATTGCAGTCTTGCATTGCCCCCGCTTTCGGAGTACGGGGAGGGGGAAATATCGAGAAGGAAAACGCAGAGGTGCAGGCATGGGCGCCGAGCGTGGCACGCATGCTACCGGGGTCACGACGGGAGCGACGGGAGTCGGCGGACTAGCCGGACAACTCACAGCGGGAGCGCGGCGGACTAGCCAGGTAACTTACAGCGCCATGGGAAGCCCGCTTGCGACTTCTGGGCGGTTTTGCAGGCGGATTCAACCCGAAAGGCCGCGCAGCGGCAGCGTTTCCCCAGGTCAGCGAAGTCGACAGCGGACGACGCCTGCGGAAAACCGCACAGAAACCAAGGACCCATGGCAAAATCAGGGCCCATTTCCTGCAGAACCGCCCAGAAGTCGCATGGCAACCGTCAACGCGAACAGGGGGCGGAGGTGTGTTCAGAAAGAGGCTTGCGTCTCGCAAAGTTGCACCCCGAACACACCTCCGTCCCCTGTTCACCAGATCAACGCCATCTCAATGCCGGGCACCCCCTTTCAGTTTGCGAATCCTTTCCAGCGCGTTTGCTTCATGGCGGGCTGCAGCGGCCGGATAGGCCGTCGATGCGATCCGGATGCCCTTCTCAAGATCCTTAAGCACGCGGTCGACGACCGACTCAACATCCGTTGTGGCCAATCCCCAGGAAACAGCCTCGGCGGCGACATCGGCCCGTGTAAGCTTCCCGGGGTCTATCACCCCGTTCACGCGCATGGAAAGAAGCGTCGTGCGCGGCTCGACCTCGGCAATGGGCACCACATCGTAGAGCGGTGCGAGCGTGGGGACCATTTGCTCGCAGTAGAGAAACGACGTGTTCTTGGCATGCGCATCCCAGTTGCCAAGCGCCAGGTTCGCAACAAGCTGGCGCAGCAGCTCCGCCTTCTCGCCCTCGGGATCGGAAGAGAACTTCTGCAGCAAACCGGCAATTGCAACGTATGTGGGATCATTGCCCTTAGGCGCACCCGCAGCAGCGTACTTACCGTGCGGGTCGATTCCAAGCGCCTGGCAAACATCCTCCTGATGAAGCCTAAGCACGTGTGCAGAGCCGTTGTCGGCGATTCTGTCGTAACGCTCAACCACCAGCGTGCTCGGCGCATCGTCCAGATCGAGCAGGGCTACCTTTGACGCGCGTGCCGCGTTCCCGGCCGCCGTCATGGCCCACGCCTCAGACTCCGCCAAACCGGGATAATGCTCGCTTTCAGGTTTGAGGATATGCGTGCTGGGGCTGTCACCCATCGGAAGCAGAACATCATCAGCGGCGACGGAAGATGCCCCCTCAGGAATCGCCGGCATGACAACGCACATCTTCTCCTGAAAGCCACCTAGCGACATGCGAAACAACCCGCTCTCAACTTGCGGAAGACGCTCCGTAGCGCTCGAAAGCTTTTCAGCCAACTCCGATGAGGGAATCTCCTCCAGCCGCAGTTCGCAAGCGCGCTCACGACCGTGCTCGAACACCCTCACCGCACCAGCGCACTCCCAGCCTATCTCGGCGAGAAGGCCGATCCAGTCATACGGCAACACGCCAAGGCTCCTGCAAACCTCGTCGCGGCGGTTTCCCTCGGGAAGCAGGCCATTGAACCAAGCAGAAGTTTTCGCCTCGCCGAACGGGCGAACTTTTGCGGGAAACGCCATTGAGAGCACCGGCCGGCCGGCAAGTTTGCCAACAATCGATTGCTCATACTCGAAGCGCCCGCCCTTGCGGTTCTCGACGATGCGTCCGATCAGGCTTTCTCCGAGGTAAACGTCGAGCTGCCTCATTCGGTCACCTCCACATCCGCGCCCTTGGGCACGATCACCATGCGAAAACCCAGCTGCTGCAGGTAGCGGTCAACCTTGATCGCCGACACGTTCTTGCCCGTCTCGAGCGCCGAGAGCGTGACCGACGAGAAGCCGAGCTTTCTCGCCATCTCTACCTGCGTGATACCGCGCGCCCTGCGCGCCTCCCGCAGAAACTCGCCGATGTCCTCGTATGAGTAAGCGTTGGTCCACATGCTATGCCGCCGTTCAAAATACTTTGTATTTGCCTTAGTAGCCCGAGTATACAAAATATTTAATATTGTCTCAATATCAAGAATGTTAAGTATTTTGAACGGTGTACGTGAACAGGGGACGATCACCTCTCAAGCCGTAGTCCCAGCTCCTGGAACGGCTGCTGGTTGTTGACGGCGATCGCCGTGGTCATTGTTTCCTGTATCCAATCTGGGTATTTCGCCAGAACGGCGGGCGCGTGCGTTGCGATTTGCGCGGCTATGGCTTCCACCGCTCCAACGAGGTCGTCTTCGCAGATCCCCGACGCCGCCGCTTCCGCTGCCCAATCGGACAGGGACAACTCGCTCGCCCGGTTCTTGGAATTGATCGGCATGGCCAGCAAATCGCTGGTTTCTTGCCACACTCGCATGCAAAGGGCGTCGTAGAGAGGGCACAACTC
This sequence comes from Eggerthella sp. AM16-19, assembly GCF_003474385.1. Taxonomy (NCBI): domain Bacteria; kingdom Bacillati; phylum Actinomycetota; class Coriobacteriia; order Eggerthellales; family Eggerthellaceae; genus Eggerthella; species Eggerthella sp. AM16-19. Next base: position 84,271 of record NZ_QUCY01000003.1, on the reverse strand, counting down.
CACGCTTCCGTCCGATCGCAAAAACAGGCTGTAGTTCTTGCCGTGCGCATCGCAATTCCCCACCAGCGTGTTGAAAACGAGCCGCTTTGCCCACTCCCTCACCAGCGAGCGGCCGTTGGGCTGCCCTTTCAGCAGAGCAAACGCGTCGGCAGCGGTCACGGAATACTTCGCATGCCGCGAAACGCCCAACGCTTGCGCGAAATCCTCAACATGGATGCGCAAAACCCGCCCGTCGGCGCAAACCTCGCGATCGAATCTTTCGACGACATAAGCCCGATCTTCGCCGAACGACCGCACGAACGACCTTGCAACGTCCAGCCCACACGCTGCCGCAAGATGCATGGTCGCATCCTCCACCAGCGGGGTGCCGCAAAAGCGCTCATGGGGCGGTTTCACGATGTGGGTCGAAGGGTGCTTGGCGTTCGGCCAGGTCAAACGGCCGCCGAACCGCTCCAAAGCGAATTTCCCCTGCGAACCCGCAAGGGCGAAACGGCTGCGGCGATCATCGGACTGCCACGTCGTCCAGCCGCGCCCGAGCCGGTAAACCTTGATCGCGACGTCCTTTTCCCTTGCGAACTCTCGAGCCTGGAACGTGATTTCTCCCAGCTCGGGAACCGACGTGAAGCACAGTCCGCCCGTCGTGTCCGTTGCCACAAGAAGATCGAGCGGGTCTGCCGACGCCGCGCCGAACCAGAGCCGCATCGCCTCGCGTTCGCTGTCGTTGTCCGGCAACAGGCCGTCCAAGAACGCGCCCGGGGCATCGACCTGCCAGGAGCCGTCGAGCGGCAACGAAAGGCTGATGGGCATGGAAGCTTCCGGGGCGTATTTGAACCGAGTCACGCCGTCGGAGTCCTCAAAGAAGCGTCCGACCAGGCGATTCTGCAGCCACGCGTACGCTTCCCTCATTCCATGCCCCTCTCAAGCTCGTCGTCGCCAGGGAGCGAGAACAACTCGACGCGCAGCGCTTCGCACAGCGCGAAAAGGTCGGCGGACGCGCCCTTCCCTTTCAGGATCAGGTCCTCGGCGGCTTTCTCCGTAATGCCGGCCGCCGCCGCAACCTCGGGGATGGACATTTCCCGGTACCACATGAAATCCAGCAGCTCATCGCTCACATCGCGGCAGGTGGCCGGCATGCTCACGAACAGGTCGGGGACCCCGCCGGAATCGGCGCCCTCGTATTCGCTCACCAACGGCGGATGCGGCACCCCATCGGTATACCTGCGATACACGGCGATTCCCCCTCATGCGTTTCATCGCGTTGTTGTCGGCAATGATAACGTTAACGCTTTCGTCCTTGAACAGGGGACGGAGGTGTGTTGAGGAAGAGACCTGCGTTTCGCAAAAGACCGCCCCAAACGCACCTCCGACCCCCGTTCTTCCAGCCAGGCGCTTACCCGCGCGTTATAGGTAATCCGGCGTCTTGAGCGACACCCCCTGCTTCAGCTGCGCTATGTCTTTCGAGGTCAGATAGCTCTTCTCAGCGAGTGCGGCCGCAAGCCTCTCCAGCAAGGCGCGATTACGCAGAAGCGTGCGCTTCGCTTTCCCGTAGTAATGCCCCAGCATATGCGACGCAACCACCTGGCGCCGCTGCTTTATGCCCTCGGCGTCGTCGTAGCCGTCCTCTTCGTCGAAGAAACCGCAGGTGGGGCTATGCAGCCAGAACCCGTCCGCGCACGATTTCCCCAGCAAGCTTGACAGCGTCTGGAACGCCCGCTTGATGTCGTCGTCCGCACCCGTATCGGAGATGCCGAAAACCACGTCGACTGCTGCGCGGCCGCTCAGGCCCACCAGCACCTCATCGATGCCGGCGCGCAGCAGGTCATCGGCCTCGCGCCAGTTCCGCACCGTGAAGCCGCTGTGGTTGCGCTTCGCCGACTTGCTTTTCGCCGAGACGAGCGCCACGCTGCCCGGCACCAGCAGCTCCTGCATCACAGCATGGCCGGCCTAGTGCCACACGACGATCGACTTCGTCGACCTGCTGGATAGGTCCACGACGTCCGTCTCGTACAGGCACTCCGCCGGCGCGTGGAACACGGCGCGCATGCTCGCCTCAATCATGTGCTCGGTTGTGATGCGATCGCTCTTCGAATAGGCGGCGATGATGCCGGCCTCGTTCACCACGGTTTCGAGCGTTGCACACGAATGCCCCGCCAGCATCGAGGCGATCAGCTCCGGATCGAGGTCTTCAGCGAAGGGCTTGTTCGCCAAGTAGCCGGCGACGATCCTGACCGCATCCTCGCCCTTCGGAGTTTCCACGCAAATCTGCCGATCGAAATGCCCAGGTCTGAGCAGGGAACCCGGCAGATTCTTGATATTCTCGTTGGCGGTGGCCAGCACGAACACTTCTGTGCCGCGCATGTTGTCGATGCAGCTTTGCACAGCCACGAACTCGGCGGCATCGCGATGCTGGAAGTCGCTGTTGGCGAATTTGTCCATGTCGTCAAGGAGCACGATGGACGGCGCGTTTTGCTCCGCTTCCTCGAAGACGCCCTTCATCTTGTCGATGAAGGGGTTGTCCGACTCGGTACGGCGACAGGTGAATGCAGGGCGCCCGCTTGCCTTGATGAGGCAGTTCGCCATAAGCGTTTTGCCCGTTCCCGGCCGACCATACAGAATCAGGCCGCGCGGGGACGCCATGCCAAGCTTCCGATAACGCTCGGCGTTTTTGAGCGTATCGGCGATGCGGACGAGCTCTTCCTTGGTGGCATCGTAACCGATGATGTCGTCGAATTCGTTCATAGACCTTCTTTCGCAGGATTGATTGTTGGGTCTGCGACGTCGATTTTACGGCATCGTGGAGTTTCGAGACCGCCATAGTACGGCCATGTAGCGGCACTTCGCCAGCGGCGCCGCGCCGCAATCTGCTTCAAGGTTGGCGAAGGTATTTACGCGTAACCGAGCAGGCGCGAAGAGGGCTTTGCATCCATTGGTCAGCAGCGACAAGTGTCGACGCTTATCTGACTGCACACTTGCTAGCCTTTCTGTGCACCGCGCCGCTCGATTACGGCGACGCCGATCGAGAGCGCAAGGCCGGCCGCGGCGAGCGCAGCCAGAACCCAAATGGCGGACGCAAGGCCCGCGCCGTCGCCCAGCGCACCGAGCATGGGCGACGCGATGCCGCCGACAGCTACCGCCACGCCAAAGGTGAGCCCCGATGCTGTGCCCAGATGCTCGGGCAGATACTCCTGCGCCAGCGCCACGGCGGGCGGGTTGAAAAGATTCAAGCACATCGCCAGCACCATAACCGCCGCCACGCAGAGCCACACGCTGCCCGAAAGCAGGAACGAGGCAAGCGACGCCACCATGAGAACGAAACAGCCGATCATGAGGCGCGACGCGGGAACACGATGCGACATGAAGCCAGCCGAAGCCGTTGCCACCGCGCCGAAAATCGAGAACACGGTGATAAGCAGCGAGGCGGAATCTTCCGCCGCGTTGAACGTGGTCACCAAGTAGAGCGGGAAGAAGCTGGTCACGCCATAGAACACGATGGAGCGAACCGAAAGCGCGCCGAGCACCACGCCGAACGCACCCCATCGGTCGCGCTTGCCCCGGCCCGCCAACGAGCCGCCTCCGCGGACGCCGAAGGCCAGGAAGCGCTTGCTCAGCGCAAGGAGCACCAGCGCGTACGGAAGGCAGAGGACCAGATACACGAGCGTGCCCGAAAGCCCGAACGCCGTAACGGCGGCGACGCCGATGATGGGCCCTAGACAGAAGCCGATTTGGCCGCCGACGGAGAAAATCGACATGCTCATGGCTTTGTCGTCGCCGCCGGCGAGGTATGCCAAGCGCGCCCCTTCCGGGTGCAGCATGGCATTGCCGACCCCCGAAGCCATTGCCGCCAAAACCACCAGCCAATACGACTGCAGCACGCCCACCAGCGCGATGCCCAAGCCCGCAAGCGCCACGCCGACCGACATGAGCCACGGACGCGCCTTCTTGTCGCCCATGAGACCGAACAGGGGCTGGATGACCGCCGACGCGATGTTCGACGCCAAAACCAGCGCCGTTATCTCGGTGTACGAGAACCCGGATTGAATCACCAGAAACGGCAGCACCGAAGCTAAGCCGCCCTGTGCGGCATCGACGCAGATATGCCCGCCCATCAAAACGAAGGGAAGCTTATTGGATTGGCCGCGCTTCTTGCTCTTATCTTTGTTTGCGCTCATAACCTGCACTTTTCTTAAATAGTCGAACGGAAGCACACCGCATGGGGCAAGGTCCGGCGCCGTTTTTGCACGCGAATGCGCAACTCGACGGTCCCGGGACGCCTTGCCACCGCTTAACGGCAAGAGTCGGCAGGAAGAGGGCCGCCCCCCCCCCGCACGGAGGCTACCACGCATCAGGCGCGCATGCCGCCGCGATGCACGATTGTAATCGTCCCCTGTTCACCCTGTCCGACACGGAGTCTAACAAAACAGCGCATAAGGCGTTGTTCGGCAGTATGGAAAGAGTCCCTTAAAGAGCGCGAAAGCATGGGCGTCATGCAAAGCAGCGGCGCGGTCGACGGCCTTCGCGGGGACCGTCCGCAGGCGAAAGCGCGACGGCGGGGCGATGGCGCGGCGGGGCCACCGCCGGAACGTCGAAAGCCGGCGTCCCGCCTGATGGGGATGGACGTTCTAGCTACCGCCCATGATCCACGGATCGCGCCAGAGCCTTGCGATCGCGCTTCCCGAGCACCGGCCAGGACGCGCCCCGCGCAACCGGCGCGCTTCGCAGCGTTTGCCGTCCCACCCTTGCCGCCTGCAAGCCCCGTTTTGAACTGCGGGGACGATTATTCATGGACAAGCCTTTCTGGTTTTTAGCTGCAGTTTCTGCATCGCAACCAGAAATTATTATGAGAGCCACTACTTCCGAAGATAGAATAAAGAGATTAAATAAAATCATACTGAGGTGCACATTGAACCAATTTTTGCAAACACTGAATGGCTACACGCTTACCGAAGACAAGAACGCTCCAACTGTAGTGTCCTTCTTCTCCGGTGGTGGCGGACTCGATCTGGGTTTATCTCTTGCAGGCTTTAGAACCGCATACGCCTCCGACTTGGAGAAACAACATTGCGAGACTCTCCAAAACAATTTTCCCAATGCTGTAATCGAGGCAGCTGATATTAACGATTCGACTGGTGATCACATCAGACAAATTACCGGCATCAATCAGTTCGATCTCATGGCTGGTGGTCCTCCATGCCAGGCGTTCAGTATCCTTGGCCAGCGCAAGGCGTGTGCAGACCCTCGAGGGATGCTCGTTTATCAGTATGTTCGCATGCTTAACGAGCTTCAGCCTCGCGCGTTCGTGTTCGAAAACGTTCCTGGCCTTCTAACCGTTAATGGCGGTCAGGACTGGAAAGAATTTCTTCAATATCTCGAGGAAAATACAAAGTATCACTTTCATTATAAGGTGATGAATTCGGCAGATTATGGATGTCCCCAGATTCGAAAGCGCGTCATAATTGTCGGCTTCAAAGAGGACATTCCGTTCGAATTCCCTAAGCCAACTCATTTTGAAAAGCCAAAAGACGGTCAAGCTGGATGGGTTAAATCAAGATTCGCATTTGAAGACCTCGAAGGTGTGCCGAATCATGTCATTCGAGCACACTGCGATAGGGTTAGAAACAGATACGACAAGGTAAAACCAGGCGAGAGGGATCACACGGACCACACCGATCGAGTACACCCTGATAGACCTTCCGGAACGGTCCTGGTTGGCTCCCGAGGCGGTGGCGGTAGGCCGTTCATTCACCCATTCGATCCAAGGCATATTACCGTTCGCGAAGCTGCACGTCTTCAGACTTTCCCTGACTGGTATGAGTTTGCCAACACCACAACTTGGCAGTATCGCGCTGTTGGCAATGCTGTTCCTGTTCTTATGGCAAAAGCCATCGGCAAAGCAATAAAGAAAGCGCTGGGTTATTAATATGGCAGATTTGACACTCCCTTATCCAGGGTATAACTGGCAGCTCACACAACACATGGGTATGGTCGACAGCGCTTCTCTGTCGGCTTTGCTTGAGGCCGCCGATCTGTTTAAGGGAGCACCCGATTTTTCTCAGTGCGTTTCTTCGTATATGGCAAATCTGAGTATGTTTTCCGAAAACATCCGATCCGACTCTGGGCATTCGGATACATGGCGTGACTATCAGCAAATCCTTTCCGAACTCGGTCTTATTGTCTCTACAACCCTAACGAGTACCTTGAATCTGAACATCACGCCAGCCGGTCTCTTGTTTCTCGATGGAGAGATGAGTTATTCGGAAATGATGGCAACACAGGCCCTTAGATATCAATACCCCAATGACTATAAAGGCATACCAAACCAGGCAAAAGCGTATGCTCAAGCTAGAGGCATCAACAAGAGATGGATGCTCGACAAAACCCATGGTGTTCGGATCAAACCTGCTGTTCTGATTATCCGCACGCTTCTCGCTTTGTACGAGGAAAACCCCACTAATGCGGTTTTAACTGCAGCAGAGTGCGCCACTGCACTCGTTCCTGTCAAAAACCACGACAACCCCTTGTTGGGTTACGAGAATTTGAAATACATCAGGGCAAACGGAGTTCTTACACACGACCAAGTGCTAAGGAGAAGCTGCGCTGAATGGTTTTCCCTACTTCTCCAAACCGGTCTTGCGATTGGTGGCCGTCAGGAGCTGCGCCTAAGTCAGTATGCAATTGAGAACTTATTCCAGATTGATGACATTTGTTCTATTCATGAGACAAACCAGGATGAGTATTGGTTCCCTAAGGGACAAGAATCCGATTCGTTTGACTGGTTTGTCTATTACGGTTCGCCCGATACCAGCACTATGAGCCAACATGTTGAGATCCTTTCGCCCATTCAAGGAGATGGATTTACGATCGACCATACGGAAATTATTTCTGGCACTACGTCCGGCGATCTTAGGCTTGTTGATTTTTCAACGCCTCCAAGTTCACCTAGCTTTAATCCTAATATCAACGAGAGACACTATTCGCCCGACGCCATCCGCCTTGGAATCCAGCGTCGCACGAAGGCTGGTCGTCGCCATGAAGAGTTGGTTGGAATTGCTCGACAAAGAATGATTGAAGCGGATTTCAAAGTATTCAAATCTGATGCTGTTGATTTGCTAGGCATAAGAGACGATAAATGCCTTATCGTTGAAGCTAAGACCATCACCAAGAAGAATCTTGTATCCCAAACTCGAAAAGGCTTAATGCAGCTAGGCGAATACAGGTACCGCTATTTGACGGAAGCGGAGGGTCACCAGAAACCAGAAACATTGCTTCTGCTCAGCTCTAAAACATCGTACGAGCAATGGCGTATTGGGTTCATGGAGAGTATCGACATTGGGTGCGCAAACATAAACCCAGATAATACGTTTAGCTCTTGCGTAAGCCGAGAAATCGCGAATTCGATATTTCAGTATGCATCCTAATATTGCAGGGGTGCGGGGGATCCCCCCGCTAACGGTGACGAACGAGGGCATAGCCCCTTCGTAGACGATATGTCCCGCATCCGCTGAACCGATAATCGAAAGAAGCCACTGAGCTGTTCGACCGTGGGCTGTTGGCGTACGCTGGGTACCGCCATGCAAACCAGCTGCCGTTCGCCGCGGCGAACGGCAGAAAGGAGCTTCGCCATGCAAGAGCACGCCGTCAGGTCCAGCCGCGCCTCGACCATCGCGATCGACCAGCACGCCGAATCGGTCGCGATGCGCGCCCTCGGCGTTTCCACCGGGGAAACCAGAAGCGCCAAGTTCGCGGGATGCCCAACGGCGGGCGACATGGTTGAGTGGGCCGCCGCATAGGCGGGTAACGTAAAATTCTTTGCGCACTTTGAAAGCTGAACACGTCCAGAAAAGAGAAAAGACATGGCACGTGCCGTCGGTATGATTTGAGTGTCGAATTCAATCATGCTAGGAGGCAGGCCATGTCCAACCCAATCGTATCATTCGACGAGGAGGCGGTGAAGTCCGAGCTGCGCGAGCTGGTCAGGAAAACCATCGAGGAGACCATCAACGCGATGCTCGACGAGGAGGCCGACCAGCTGGTGGGCGCCGCGCCCTATGAGCGCACCGACGGGCGGGCGGCGTACCGCGCCGGCCACTACAAGCGAGGCTTCACCACCACGTCGGGCCAGGTCACGCTCAGGATGCCCAAGCTCAAGGGCATGCGCTTCGCCACGGCGGTCATCGAGCGCTACAAGAGGCGCGAGACCTCGGTCGAGGAGGCCATCATCGAGATGCACCTGGCCGGCGTGTCGACGCGGCGCATCGAGGACGTCGGCGAGATCCTCTGGGGCGCGGGCGTCTCCGCCGGCACGGTCCCCAACCTGAACGACAAGGCTTTCAAGGCGGTCGAGGAGTGGCGATGCAGGCCCCTGGCCTGCGAATACCCGTACGTCTACGTCGACGGCATCTACCTGAAGCGAAGCTGGGGCGGCTCCTACGAGAACGTGGCGGTCATGGCAGCGATCGGCGTGAACGAGGACGGCTACCGCGAGGTGATCGGCTGCGCCGAGGGCTTCACCGAGTCGTCGGAGTGCTGGCGCGACTTCCTGTCGTGGCTGAAGTCGCGCGGCCTTCGCGGCGTGCGCATGTTCACCGGCGACAAGGCCGCCGGCATGGTCGGATCGATCGCCGAGGTGTTCCCCGGGGCCAAATACCAGCGCTGCACCGTGCCTTCTACCGCAATGTCCTTGCCAAGATCCCCAAATCCAAGCGCCCCCAGGTCGCGGCCATGCTCAAGGCCATCCACGCCATGGAGTCGCGCGAGGCGGCGTCGGCCAAGGCGGGGTCGGTGGCCGCCGAGCTCGAGTCGATGAAGCTGAAGGAGGCCGCCAAGGTCGTGCGCGAGGGCTTCGCCGAGACGCTGACGTGATGCGAGATGCCCCGCGAGCATTGGCGGCGCATACGCACGAACAACGCCATCGAGCGCCTGAACAGGGAAATCAGGCGCAGGACCCGCGTGGTCGGCACGTTCCCCGACGGGAAATCCGCGCTGATGCTGGTGGCCGCCCGCCTGAAATACGTCGCGGACAGCGAATGGGGCTCCCGCCGCTACCTGGACGCGTCTCTGCTCAAGGAGTAGCCGTGCCGGCGGCTGACTGAATTTGCGCAAAACTATTGACGGTACCGAGGGCGTCAGCGAGATCCTGTGGGGCGCGGGCATCTCCGCCGACACAGTCTCCAACCTCAACGAGAAGGCGTTCAAATCGGCCGACGAGTGGCGGTGCCGGCCGCTGACCTGCGCTTATCCGTATGTCTTCTGACCTGTGTCGTCTTTTCGGACATGCATGCTAGAGGCACAATCCTTTGGAATGCACTCATCGATAAAGGCGAGGCGTGCAATGCCGCCGTGTCGTTTCGAGAAGACTCGCTCCCATAACGATGCCACCCTAGCGTGCGCGAATCGAACCTTCCGAGGGCGAAGACGCGCGGCGGCCAAGAGCTATTCCGTGGACCGCGTATACGGAATAGCTCTTGCTTTGCTGGGGAGCTACCCCGTATATGATTTAAGGGCTGCAGAGAAAACTCAATGCGTTCTCTCTTCCGAGGATGGTGCCATTTGCACCTACGTTCGATATGAGTGAACGATGGAGGCCGTCGGAGCGATCAATTAGCCTTTTTGCCGTTCTTAAGTTGTCGATCTCTTGCGATTGAAGATGCCCGTCGTCAGGATTTCGCATCCAGTCGTCAAGAAAGGCGAACAGACGAGAGAGGAACCCCACCCAGACATCAGCTAGCTGCACCAACGGCTCACTTTTGGAATCGACAAAAATGTAGTTGTTCAGAGGCTTGGCAAGCTCCATGGAAACATAGGATTCTTCATCGAAAATGTGAGTCGCATTCGGGAGCACTGCGCATGCCGAGATGTAGTGAGAAGAGAAGTCGTCAACGAGCGAATCATCCTTGTTGCCTTCAAGAAAAGCCAGGGGTTCTTCTTTGGATGCGGCCTTCACCATTTGCCTCAGAGTCTCCAGAAAGAAACCCTCCATCTCCTCAGACGACCGTTCCGTCGACTGGCGGAGCGAGATGACCCATTGGATAAATTCGCAGAAAGGGCGAACTTTGCTTCGGCTGACGTTCGGATACCCAAAGCCAGAAAGCTCATCCAGGAAAGCAATCGGATCTTGAAGGGCGCAGAGGTATAGCTCGTTTTTCAGCTCCCGCTCAAATATCACGGTGGCTCTATGAATGGGTATTGCGATAAGGGAGTCGACTATGTCAACGATGGAGTAGTACAGGTTGTCCTGAGCGTGGTAGTGCACGGCCACCCCGCCTCTGTCGATGAGGCTCAAAAAGTCCGTTGTCTCTTGTCGCCTAAGAGCCTTCCGGAAATCTTTGCTGCCCCCGAGAACCGATTTGCATTTTATCTCGCCGTTCGGAGCCGGAAGTTTCTTGGAGCCCTCTAGGAGTTCGGGAAGCGCCGCATCGTCCGTCACGACGATGCCGCCGAGTATAAAATCTCTCTCAAAGGCACGGGCATCCCTTACCCTACCGTCTCTGTAAGAGACAGAGCGCCAGTTTCCCGTCTCGTCGTAATAGAGACGCCAAGGCTCTTCGCAAATTTCGAAGCCGTGAAACGCCGCGATCATCTCGCCGAAACCCATGGGCGAATCACTGGCTGCACCGCTATCGACTTCGGGCATGCAGCGCCTCCTTGTGATTTGCAATCAAAGAATGGATCTCATAATGCCAGTATGCCAAACGCCAGCGATTCGATAAAGACAGGAATCTGCCGGTCGGGCATTCCGAGTAAAATCAGGACCACCCGCATAGCGGGTAGTTCGCTCTTAGGGTATAACCCATGGAAGGCCGGCTTGCGCCTAAAAGCGCCGGCCTTCAGGCTATCCAGACCCTATTGCACTTAACCTGCGGCGAGCCGGTCGAACCGGCGGGGGGTGTTCCTATAGTTCTGTCAAGAGGGATTCGCCCTTTCGATGAGCGTTTTTGGCAATGCTGACGCAGGCCCTGCCGGGCCTGCGATCTCCGCCGGCCGTTAGGCTGCGTACGGAACCTTGTCCCTCATAATCGCGTAAATCACCTTGAGCCGCTTCCTCGCCACGGCTTTCGGCGCCTTGCCGTGCGGCATGCCCCTGTCGCGGCAGCGCGCGTAATATTCGCCCCATCGGTTGCGGCTGCGCGCAAGGCAGTTGCAAGAGAATATGAGCAGGTTCTTCAGCCTCTTGTTGCCCTGCCGCGACGCGGACACCGACGATATCGACGTGCCGGACCGCCTGTTGCGCGGCGCGAGCCCGCAGTACGAGGCGAGCCTGTCGTGGCCCGCGAAGTCGGCTATGTCTATGGATATGACCAGCTCGGATGCCGTTCGCGGTCCTATGCCGGGCACTGTGAGCAGGCACCTGTACGTCTCGTCGGCGGCGGGCAGCGCGGATATCTCGGAGGTCGGCGACTCTATCTCGGCGGCGTTCTCCGACATCCTTCGCGCGAGCAGCCGAACGGCGCGGTCCTCGCAGGCGACGGCCGCCGGGTGCGGCCTGCTTGACGATTCGACGGATCCGACCAGCGCCGCCACTTCGCCGCGCCTGCAGCCGCGCGTGAGCGCCCCGACGGACTGCGACGAGGCCTCGGATATCGACCACGGGCCGCCGACGGCGGCCATGAGCTCGAGGGTCGCCGGGTCCGAGAGGTCGGCTTGCGCCTCGAATTCCGGGCACGATTCGAGCAATATGCTGCGGAGCCTGTTCTTGCTGCGCGTGTTCTCGCAGGCCAAAAAGTCCCTTTGCGCGGCGAGCGACCTGGCGGCCTCTATCTCGGGCGGCCTGTCGGCCACCGCAAGCAGCGCGTCGGGTATGCCCAGCGCCGTCTTGGCTATGACCATCGCGTCGCGCTCGTCGGTCTTGGCGTCTCCGGCGAACAGCTTCGAGGCGCCGTGCGCGGCGAGCCCGGGCAGGTGCGCGCGCGGCATCCCGGCGAGCTTGGCGCGCGAAAGCGCGAGCGAGCCGATGTTGCGGACCTGGTCGACGACGACCAGCGCGCCCGGGTGCTGCGCGTAGAGCCCGTCGATGGCGTTCTCCCTGTTGGGAATGGGCCCGCTTGCCAGGAGCTCGCCCTCGCGCGTGACGACGCACGCCCAGTGCGCCGATTTCCCGACGTCGAGCCCTATGACGATTCTCGGCTTGGTGGGTGGTGCCATGGTGGTGTCCTCCAATCGTCAGGCCGATCGGAAGCCCTCCCCTCGACACCCACATTACCCGGCCGTGGCCCCCGGGCCCGGCAGTTTCCTATCAGTCGTTCGGAGCGGCGAGCGTCCTCGGTGGCAACACCCCCCGGGCCCTCGAGGGGCAGGGGCGGACGGCCATCCGGGGACGCCCGATCGGCGGCCCCTCGGGGCTTGGCCAAACTGTACGCCATGCGCCGAATGATCGCCATCGAAGTTCATTGATGGCTTATCTCAGACTGTAATGGGGTAAGGAAATGCGGACGTCCACCCTCAACAACGGCAAACCAGGATGCAGGAAACGTTAAAACCTCAGTTTCCAGCATCTCCAACTGATGATGTTGCATTACCGTCCTGGGAATTTCCAAATGACGCAATCTTCTGTGCGCAAAGATTCGTTAACGGCTCACCGATAGCAGCCTTATAGTTAAAGCCTAGTAGTTGCATTGTTCTTAGCGTATCCGCTGATACTAGTTGGCGAAACTGTTGCAAACTCTCACGTCTTGCCCTCGCTGCTACAACCTCGTTTGAATCCCCTTGCCCAGGATCAGGTGCGATTAAATCCAAGACTCGACCGATAGTTGCGTCCAAGCTTGCTATATCATCATCGCTAATTTGCACACGGTCGAGTTCTGCTTTATACCCCTGGGCAATCATGATTGCATTAGCACGCTCTTCAAGCAACTCGCTTATTAGTTCGTCGTAGGCCGTACGTATGATATCCGCGTTCTTCTCTGCTTTGAGCGCCTTCACTTTTGCCGTAACAGCAGAAGCAGTTCCTTTAGCGCTAAGAGTTGCTAGAGATACACCCAAGCTTGCAACCCCTTCTGCAATGATCGGATCCATTGCCTGGTCTCCTATCCCCAGCGACCCTCTAAGCTGCTATTCTTTTATATCCGCCCACGAACAACTTCTAGCAACAGATCTTTTTTACTCGGATAATCTACCGTATCGAAAACATAGCGATACGATCCGTCAGTCGGACCTTCTTCGATGTAGCCCGTTCGCAAAAATGCTTTTCGAGATGCCGGGTTGGTCTCCTTCACCCATCCGAATAAAATCTGCACATCGGCTAGATTCTCTGCTGCTTCGATAGTTACAAGGGCAACAATCGTCTTAGCAAGGCCACGACCTCGCCAGTCAGGACCTATACAGTAGCCGATTTCTGCCTTCCCGTCCTCGATATAGAGCTTAATGTGGCCAACATCCTCGCCGTCAACTTCCATCATATACAGATAGATATTCGGATCAGCAAGAGACCGACCCATCCAAGACAGATGTTCCTCCAGCGTTATGGGATCGGAGGAATACGAATTCGCCCTATCAAGCGGATCATTCACCCACTCAAGTATTAGCTCAGCGTCCTGCATTTCGACAGGCCTCAATCTTGCCTTTTGGTTCGTCATCATTCACGCACCCCACAATCACAACCACACAAGCCCAGAAGAGACTCCGCCAGCCTCTCGGCGCCGCACCCATCGACCACAGAACAAGCCGCATCCGACAAGCGCAGCATCTCTTTCTCATCATCGAGCAATCCAGCTAGCGCATGCAAAGCCGTTTCAACGGAGCCACTGCCACGAAGGTCCCCTCCATTAGCCATGGCGCCACTTGCAACAAAGGACGCAAGGGGCTTTGCCTGATCATCCGATAAGCAATAGGCAACAGTCGGTAAGCCGCAAGCGCACAATTCGTAGAGTGTTGTGCCCGACGCCGATAGCGCCGCCTCAAACCCGCACATAAGGCCCGCCACGTCTTCGACGCCCTCTCGAAGTTCGAGCCAGCCATGCATCGCTTCCATGCGGCGCAACTCGATTAAATCAGGCTCGGAAGAACCAAGCATGAAAGTAAAGCGTCGTCCGCATCTCAACTTGGAATCCGCCGCAAGAGCGCGCGCAAACCGAAGCGCTATGCGCTCAGGATCAGAGCCGCCCACGCAAACGAGCACACCGGATTTCTCCGCACGCTTGCCATAAGGGACAAGAGCCCGAAACTGCTCACGCAGAGGCGCATAAGACGGCCCTAATAGCAGCTCAGTGCCCGAGCATCCCTCATAGAGTCGCCCATACTCCGCCTTATCGGCGGATATGTTGTAGTTCACCACAACATCCGCAGGACGGACCGCGTCTCCAAAGTCATCAAAATAAGCCAAGTGCGCGATGCTCCTTGAGGCTTCGAGAAATTCATCAACAGCATAGTAGCTGTCTACAATGAGCACACAAGAATCCACACTGCAGGCAAGCTCGTGTAGTCGCTCAAGCTCTGGAATCAGATTCCTGTAATCCCCATTCAGCCCTAGTGCATCATAGCCCCTACGCCTAGCAAAAGCTGCAGCCTCAGCGTCGGCACATGCAAATACGCACCGAGCGCCGATGCGTGTAGCAGCATCGGCGACTGACAAGCACCGCATAAGGTGCCCCAATCCCACCAACGGGTTTGCGTCCACCCTAAACAGCAGCGTCTTTTCGTGCACGGACGCCATTTCTCTAAAGTACCTCACGCAAAAGCATAAAAGCCTCAGCATAAGTGCAGCCCACATTAGAGCCGCGGTAAGCAGCAAGCGCCCTCAGCGCCTCAGGACTACGGGGATGTGGCGCCACAGCACCTTCGCTACGATATTTCCCCATACCGGCGATCTTAGCCTCAACCGTACCGCTTACATCTACGAAAACGTTGGGTCGAAACGGTTCAGCATACATATAGTTCCACTCAGTCGAGGAAGGAGTCTCAAACGCATAGATTCGCTTCACGCAGTACTGACCGACCGGCCTACATGCCGTAAGTACCGCCTCACATGTCTTGCGGTGATCTATATTCAGATCACCATGATGATGAGTAAAAATCGTGTCGGGGCGATAGAGCTCCACGTAGTAGCTGACCTTTTTGATAATGTCAAGCAAGTCAACTTCATCCATGCGGTTGTCGGGAAAACCGCAGAAATCAATACTTTCAAAACCCACAACGGCTGCCGCCGCGCGAGCATCCGCCTGCAACTCCGCGAGTTCACCGAGGTCGGACTCTTCACGCGTTTCGGCACGAGACGTCAGACCTTCGGCCAAAATAACCGCCCTTACGGTCACCCCCGCGTTTGCCAGGCGCCTTACAGTTCCGCCCTCACCCAAAAGCTCATCGTCGGGGTGGGCTGCTACCACAAGAACGTTTTTCAACTCATCCATTCCAGCCATTATCCAAGCAACTCCCAATTCTCGACCATTACCTCGTAAGGCTTCGGGTCGTCTTCGTCCATATAGTAGAGGCAATCAGCCCCCTTGAAATCGGCAAGCCACCTTGCCGCACTCGTTTCACCCTCTACCACACGTTTTTTGTAATCGATGGGCTCCACCATAGCTTGGTAGCCCTCCGGCACAGAACGGTAATAGCTCGCCGGCACTGAACCAGTCTCCATAGACTCAGCCCACAGGCATGGCAATGGCATGCCTAGCTTCGTAGCAGCATAACTCCAAGTAGAGTTACGAAAATTGATTTCACTAAAGTAAGGAGCCCCGTCAGCATCTACGAGAAACTCCACCTCAAAAATCCCCTCGAAGCCGATTTCAGCAAGCATGTTGCGTACGCCCCGATCGAGCTCAGGTAAGTCATAGGAATGCAATGTCATGTAGGGGCTATAGTAGCCTTCAATATTGTAATTATATGTGGTGTAAAACGGCATAAACGTCAACCTGCCGCCATCAGCGGAAAAGCCTTCAATACAAATCTCGTTGCTTTTCTCCACAAAGCGCTGAATCAGTACGCGTTCACTTTGAATCGTCTTGAACGCCTCGTCGAGCTCCTTGGCGCTAGCGCAAATGTGCACATCGCTCTTCCAACCACCATCGTTAGGCGAGATTGCCTTTGTAATAACGGGATACTCCATACCCTGAGGAACAATTCCCCTGTCAACCACTACTGTTTTAAGCACAGGCAGGCCATTGCGCTCAGCGCAATCCAAAATCTCCTTCTTGTCCATGAACTTAGTCGTGCGCCCATCCTTACCAGAGTTGAACAGCACAAAGCGATCTTTAAGCGAGCTCCAGTTCAGATCAATGAGGCTTTGGATATCGTCATCAGTCGTGATTACAAAAGGTTTCTTGACGGGATCGCCGTAGTTTTCGACAAGAATCCTGTAGCCTTCATCTACATTATCCACATATCGTACCTCGCCACAGTACTTGCTTAGCGAAGCAAGCGGACAACGATGTTTAATTGCAATATAAACCGGCATTATGCCACACTGGCCCAAGCTCCTGATTACACCCAGCGGATTATAATGCTCCATACCAATTACAATGAACTGTCGATCCTTGATGGTTTCGAGCAAAGTCGTTCTCCTATTCTTCGACATAGTCCTGGGGACAGATGAGGGCCTCCGCGGCGATTGCACGTGCTGCAACACAGCCCAGAACCTCGGGCAGCCGCGCCGGACTCATGCCGGTACCAGGCCGTCTGAGTCCCACATTTTCCTCAGTAAGCGTCTCGCCTTCTGCAATATCCCTCAAGGCAACGATGCTTCGCCTTGCCAAGTCACGCATTTTGCGCTCTTCCACGGTCGGGCTAAGCTCGCTACTACCTACCATTTTGCTAGCCTCTCTGATGCCAGCAGCCCATGCTTTAAGTTCATCAGGCTCGGAAGCGAACCAGTGATCGGGACCCGGCAGCCCGTGGTCAAGCGTAAAGTGCTTCTCGAACACCTTCGCTCCGTAAGCGGTAGCAACGATAGCACCCGTGCATCCGCGGGTGTGATCGGAGAAACCCAGCACCACATCAGGGAAGCGTTCGCTCATCGAAAGCAACTTCGCAGCGTTCACATCCTCGGAAGGCGTGGGATACTGAGACGTACACAAAAACAGGCAGATGTCCGGATTCACAGCTTTAGCAGCATCTAACGTCATCTCCATTTCCTCGCCATCAGCCATGCCGCATGAGAGAAGCATAGGAAGGCCTCGGCGAGCGAAGCTCGTGATGAGAGGAATGTTAGTGAAATCATCTGAGCCGACCTTGACTGCCCCGACACCCAAACCAACCAGCAGGTCAAGATCACGCTCGCTAACTGGGGTGGAAAGAAACGTGATTCCGCACTCGTCGCAACACGCCTTAATTTCACGCCACTCATCGTCGGTGAACTCGGTTCGCTTGAACATATCGAACATCGACTCCGTAACCTCGATGCCCTGAGATTTGTATGTGTACTCCACCGACCTGTCGGCTATGAAATCCTCAGTGCGAAACGTCTGGAATTTGACGGCGTCCACGCCCGACTCCGAAGCTACCCTCACCATCTGCTTAGCAAGCGTAACGTTTCCATTATGATTAATACCCGCTTCGGCGATAATGAACGGATCGCAGCCATCGCCAACAGCCACGCTACCTATATTGAACCTAGCACCCATAGCGCCTCCTCATATGCTTGTATTTCATCTCCGCCATTTCCCAATCGCTCAAGTTATCGATATCCTGAACTTCGGTCTCAGGCACCACATATGCCACAGTCGAAGCTGGCACCATATCGCCTGTCTTCAGGAAACCGTTTACTCTTCCCCAGTAGAACTGACCGCAGTCGTGGTACATTGGCCTCAAATCCTGGGAGCGCATCTCGAATGATTCGGGGTCGGCAAGCGTAACCCTCCCCTCTTTGAGAAAGAAGCCCCTCTGTGGCGGAAACGAGAATGGAGTCACAGGGACAACGGCCTCCGCTCCACCAGAAAGCAAAGCCCCAGACTCCCGCAACTTCGCAGCGGTCACAAAGGGGGCCGTCGGATAGATGCAGCAAAACGTCTCAAAATAACGGCAACGAGCGGTATACTCACGTAGCACCTCGCCGATTACATCTGCTGTATCAGCGAAATCATCACTCGTCTCAGCGCTGCGCATAAACGGTATCTCAGCACCACAGCCCTTGGCGATTTCGGCAATGTCTTCATCATCGGTCGATACCATCACCTCGTCAAAAAGCTCGCTCTCCAGGGCCGCTTCAATCGAGTAGGCAATAATGGGCCTGCCACAAAACTCACGCACATTTTTGCGCGGAATGCGCTTAGAACCGCCACGAGCTGTGATGATACAGATGCTTCCAGGCACTATTCCGCCCCCTTATTTGCACGGCACCACTCGACAATCTTCGCCACAGCGTCCACTACGCATTGGGCATCTTCATCGGTAAGTCCGCAGTGCAGCGGCAATGTGACACAATGATCGTAGTAGTCCTCAGCGTTAGGGCAATCCCCACGACCGTGACCCAGGTCTTTGTAGTAGGGCAGCAGATAAACAGGCAGGTAATGCACGTTCACGCCGATGTTCTCCGCACGCAACACATCGAAAATGAAGCGGCGCGTCACGCCCAGGGCTTCGGTGTCGAACTTCAAGCAATACAGATGACGCACAGTGTCTTCGGGCGTAGCGTCCTGTTGGAACTGCACCTCGGGAATCTTGGCAAACTGCTCGTTGTAGAAGGCAACGAGCTGCTTGCGTCGATTGCCAAACTGGCCCAAGCGTTTCATCTGGCTCACGCCGAGCGAGGCCTCGATGTCGCTAATGCGATAGTTGTAACCCAGCACCAGCTGCTCGTAGTACCAGCCACCCTGATCCTTCTCGCGCATCAGACCGTAATCGCGCGTAATGCCATGCTTAGCGTACAGCTCGATCATCTTGCCCAACTCGGAGTCGCTCGTGGCAACGGCGCCGCCCTCGCCGGTAGTAACGGTCTTCACCGGATGGAAGCTGAACGTCGTGATGTCGGCGATGGAGCCCACCGCGCGGCCGTTGTGGCGCGTGCCCATGGCATGGGCCGCGTCCTCGATAAAGGTCAGGCCACGCTCGTCGCAGATCTTACGAATCGCGTCGGAATCCACGTGCACACCGCCGAAGTCCACGGCCACGATGGCGCGGGTCTTCTCGGTCAGCTTTTCGCGGATCGAGGCCGGGTCTATGTTCCAGGTCTCGGGGTCGATGTCGGCGAACACCGGTGTGGCGCCGCAGTAGCGCACGCAGTTAGCCGACGCCGCGAAGGTGATGGGCGACACGATCACCTCGTCACCAGGCTTGATACCGGCTGCCAGGCACGCCACGTGCAAGGCGGCAGTGCCGTTGGCCACGGCGGTCACGTACTCGGCGCCGGTGGCCACCTTGATGGATTCCTCGAAGGCCGCGGTCGCTGGTCCGCAGGTCAGATAGTCACCGCGCAGGCAGTCGGCGACCGCCTTCACATCATCCTCGTTGATATCCTGGTGCCCGTAGCCCAACATCCTCGGGCTGACGGGCGCGCCGCCGTTGATTGCAAGCTCCTCCATGTCAAAACCTCCTGTAGGTGATGTGTCTCTAGTTCTTGGGCGTGATCTTCAGGTTCGGGGTCTTGCCGTACACGAGGGAGCCTGCGGGCACGTCCTCGTCTCTCACCACGGCGCCCTCGCCTATCACGCAGCCGTCGCCGATGTGCGAGTCGCCCAGCACCTTGCTGCCGGTGCACATCTGCACATCGCGCCCAATGACCGGGTACACCTCGTTGAGGTTGCCCACCGTGCACCCCTGGGTGAACGAGAAGCCTTCCCCGTAGGTGGCGCGGCCCATGAAGGAGCCCGTCGGGTGGTCGAAGCTGAAGGCCCCGGGCATCTCAACCTCGTAGTACAGGTCGCAGCCCGACACGGTCTTCATCTGCCCGTAGATCTTGTCGCACACCACACGCGCGGCCTCGGGGTTGTCCTTCTCCTCGCAGTAGATGGTGTTCGCGGTCAGATACAGGAACAACATCCACTGGCAGGTGTGCAGCGGATCGAAGTACGCCTCGCGCTCGCCGGCGGCGTTGAGCCTCCAGTAGTATTTGTTATCGTTGGCGGAGATGTTGCACTCCAGCCTCTCGAGCGTCCGCTCGAAATGTTTGGTGATCAGGCGCTCGTCGTCGATGGACTTGAAGAAATTGTTGCCTATCTGGTTGAGCAGCATGTCCTTGACGTCGCGCAGGGGGAATCTGTAGATCATCGATGACCTCCTCTAGTTGTGCCTAATGCCGTCGAGCTCTTCGCGGACGTACTCGGCGGTCATGATCTTCCTCACAGTGCCCTCAACATCCAGGCGGTTGGTGTTGTGGGACGTATAGGACTCGCCGGTCATGGTCTTCACCTCGCCGGAAGCCTGTTTGGTGTCGTAGTTCAGGCCGCGGATGTCGGCCGACACGCGGTAGTAGCCGCCCATGTCCTCGGCGCGCAAGCGCTCCTCGCGGGTCATCAGCGTCTCGAACAGCTTCTCACCGTGGCGCGGGCCGATGACGCTCGTTCCCGTGTCACCGAACAGCTGCTGGACAGCCTTGGCCAAATCACCGATAGTGCTCGCATCGGCCTTCTGGATAAAGAGATCGCCGGGGTTGGCGTGCTCGAAAGCGAACTTCACCAGGTCCACGGCCTCGTCGAGGTTCATCAGGAAGCGCGTCATGGACGGTTCGGTGATCGTAATCGGCTTGCCGGCATGGATCTGCTCGATGAACAGCGGGATGACCGAGCCGCGCGAGCACATCACATTGCCGTAGCGCGTGCAGCACACCACCGTGCCGCCCCGCTCGGCGGCCACGCGGGCGTTGGCGAAGATGACGCTCTCCATGAGGGCCTTGGATTTGCCCATGGCGTTGATGGGGTAGGCGGCCTTGTCGGTGGACAGGCACACAACCCTCTTCACGCCGGCGTCCATCGCGGCGTGAAGCACATTGTCAGTGCCCAGGATGTTCGTGCGCACGGCCTCCATCGGAAAGAATTCGCAGGAGGGCACCTGCTTGAGCGCGGCGGCGTGGAAGATGTAGTCCACCCCATGCATCGCATCGCGCACCGACTGAATGTCGCGCACATCGCCGATGTAGAACCTCACCTTGGCGAAGTGGTTCGGGTAGCGGGCCTGCAGCTCGTGGCGCATGTCGTCCTGCTTCTTCTCGTCGCGCGAGAAGATGCGGATCTCCCCTACGTCCGAGGTTAGGAAGTGCTTCAGGACGGTGTTGCCGAACGAGCCCGTCCCTCCCGTGATCATCAGCGTCGAGCCGTTGAAGGTGGACATGAGTCTAACTGCCTTTCTATCTGTATTCGAACGTTTTCAAAGATCTGAGTTGGCTTGGATGCCTCGTGCCCTAGGTGCGTGAACTCTTCAGCCTCTCGAGGCCGTAAGCAAGCTGCCTTCTGTACAAAAGGCACGTGATCGCAAGGACCACACCCGATATCAGGAGCCGCGCCGGCAGGGACTGGTAAACGAAGAAGTTAGAGGCGCACACAGCGATGATCAAGGCAGAGCCGACGGCGGTCCTTCCCCAGCTGTTGACGCTCCTGTAGAACCTGCAGCCGATGACGCTGCGCATGACGCCGGTCACCACGGCCGACAAGCCTACGGCGATACCGACGGCGTTCACCTCGAGAGAAGGGACAAGACAGATGGTCAACACGGCGCACAGCGCGACGCCGCATGCTGTCGCGGCCGTGCCGTAAACGGGCTTGTTCTCGAGCATTATCCCGTAGTTGGTGGTCTCGCATATAAGGGACTGGACGGGAACCAACATAAGCAGCATAAAGATGGCCTGGCCAGTCTTATAAGATTGGCCCACCAAGAGGAACAAGACATCCTGGAGAGCGTATATGCCGACCGCGAGCGCGATGGAGAGGACCATGACGAGGTCGTGCATGTTCCTAATAAGCCGTTGCTCTGTCTTATAGTTTTTGTACATGAACGGTGCCCAATACGTTCCGAAGGCCTGAGGTATCATCGAAAAGGCCGTCGATAAGGTCGTGGCTATGGCCAGCACACCAACCGCGTCGAACATCCCGTAACCGCTCAGGACTATCTTGCCAATCGACGAGTTCAATTGGGTCGCCATTGCGTCGAGCATGCACGGCACGCCGAAAAGCCAGCCAGCTTTTACCAACGGTCCGGCAGTCGACCGAGAGACGAGCTGAAGACACTCGCTGCGCTGCCTGAACATGAAAACAGCAGTGACGAGAGCCATACCAAGCGTCATGACGAGAAGCGCCCACTGGTAGCTGGTCGAATACCATGCGATCAAGACGAACGACGCCCGCGTGATGACGTTCTGCATGACGCTTTGGACGTTGAAGCGGGCCGCGTTCCCGCGCATCCTGGCCATCGTGTTGAGGAGGCGGAACGCAATCAGGCACGCGATGTAAACCGCGAGCATGAGAAGGCTCGCGGGGTCGTCCCTCCCGAACAGCACCTTGGAAGCAGCCCCTCTGAAAAAAAGGAAGACGGCCACGCTAGCCACAACGTCGACACCGATGCCAACGGCCAAGGCCAGCGTAAAGAGGACCTTCGGGGAGCGGCCTTCATCATAATCGTAGTAATTGCGCATGAAGAAGTAGTCGAAGCCAAGGAGGAATATGCTCATCCCCAAGGAACCGACTGTGTAGAAGAGGTTGATTTTCCCATATTCGTCGGTTGGATACACATACGAGACGAACGGGACAACGAAAAGCGTCAGCAGCGCCGTGCAGATGGGAACAACCGAGTAGGTCAGCGAACCCTTCAGAACATCCTTAATGCTCGCCATAGCTACACCTCGTGGAATTGCGGCCGATTTCCATAGCTCTTGCAAAATCCTCGCGAAGGAATAATCGCTGCAACGTCAACCCCTCCCACATGAAAGGCGTTGACAAACGGGCACGGCAGTCACAGCACCCAAAATATCTTCCCCTAGCGCAACCCATGGCAGGTTTCTCCATAGCGGCGTGTCGAATCATTTCTGGCGGCGGGGCGACCCTGTTTAGTCGTCAAGCGCCTTAAAACCTCGAGTACGAAAAGGCCCATGACAACGAAGTCAAGTCTGCCAACATAAAAGTAATAGATGGGGGCAAAAACCACGGATGCGACCACACAGGGATAAAGCGACCCCATTAGCGGACTATCCCCTCGATGCCTCTCGATCTTTGAGAACAGGAAGCCGATGAGAAAAGCGACGAAAGGCGTGAGATACCTGCCGAAATCCACGATGAGCGTATACACGAAGCCCGAATACTTCCCTGTACCGCCTCCGATTTCTTGGTATATGCTCATTTCAGATTGGACGACATCAATCCCGAGAGGTCGCAGAACCTGCCCTACCGAGCGCAAGGTGCTCTCGCCCCAATACACCTTTTCGGGCATGTAGAAATGCCAGTAGGCAGAGAACACGAACGGTGATTCTCCGATATAGTCAAATAAACTGAAAATGGCGTTTGCGGAGCCTCCGGCACTCTCCGCAAAAGGAGCCCAACTGTCCTTAAGGGGGCTGTCCCCTGGCACGAACTCGTAATGGTTCTGCGGGATTCTCGACTCCGTATCCATTCTCGTGCTGGTAATGGCACCAATAGCCGCTACGACGATGACGGCCAGGAAAACCACAACGATTTTTTGCATGCCTTTTCGCATGCGCATCCGAGTGGCAATCTTCTGAAGCGCTGCGATAGATTGCTGCCTGTTGGCAACAAGGAAGACGATTAAGCCGACAACAGCCGTAAATCTCGAACCGCTCGCAGTGTAATAGAGGGCCGTCGTCCAAAAACCGGCAACGGAGAGCGCTTTTCCCAACCCGTGTTGATTGCAGGCAGTGCAAAGTCCCATTAGGTAGCTGGCCATGCCAAACTGCAAGGAAACTGTGCAAATTTTATCAAGCAAACCTCGACCCTCTTCAGCGAACTCATATGAGGCTTCACCGAATTGATATGAGCTGCCGTAATACGACCGAAAGCGAATTAACAGATATATGCAGGCTACGATGCTGAGCACAGAAAACGCCAGCAGAATGGCCGCGTATCCTTTTCGGTTAAAGTGGCAACTTTTTTCTTTAGGGCCCTTCCCGCTAATCGCAAAGTACCTGCCGCAAAGCAGCCCCAGCCAGAAAATCCCCTCAACAGCAAAGAAGTAGATTAGCGCCTCTGGGTCATAGACCTCCCATGCAAAAGGGCCGAAAAAGGAAATTAGCGTGCACACGGCAGCCGACAAGAAGAACAGCCTGCTGAGAGTGACTTGTTTTCCAACACTCTGGCTCATCGATTGCTGCCGTTTCGCGTTTCAAGGTAAGACTTGACGCCGGCGGCTATAGGTTCCACCGCACATTTGTTTTGATTCTTTCCGTTGTCGTAGTCAGAAGGAAAAGTATCGGCCAGCAGAGACTCAACAAACGCAATGGGGTCGATTTCAGCAATCCGCGTCGAGAGCTCGCCCGAGGTCACGCGGGGAACGACGCTTATGTTGGGATGCAGGCTGCTATAGTAGTTCTCCTCAAGCGAAAGGACGCGTTTCCCCCTAATAAGGCTCTCGATGCCGACGGTTCCGTCATCTACAAGAACGTTGTCTACGAGATCAAGCAAATCATTACTACGAACCATTGGATGTATCACGTCAACGTTGCTGTAGCTTTGGAGCTCACGGTAGAAAGTCAGGGGCCTCCTGCCGAACATCGCAGGGTGTTCTTTGATAAGAAAATGAATGCCAGGGTCGGCCTCAGCGATGAACCTCTTGACATATTCGGCGTAAGAACTGATGTTGTCTCCTTTACCAGGAGTTATAACATCTTGACACCAGTAACTAGTCGTCGCCTCGGGTATCAGATGCATCGGATAGTAGATGGTATTCGTTCGCTCTATCTGAATGCAATCAAGCGAAGTAAAGTAATCATCGTAATTTGAGCCGTAAACGTCATCGAACGTCATATCTGGAAAGGTGTAAACGTTGTACATTAAATTGTCAGGGTCGTGCTTTAGGACTTTTTGAAGAGGGTTGTACAGGTTTTCGATGAGTTTTCTACGCACATAAAACCGTTGCACATCCTGTTTCTTTTTTTGAATGTTTGAGCTCTCAGAGGCAGGGAGATAAACTTTGTCTAGCAACTGGCGAGCTAAGCATTCGGCTTCATCGCACGTTACATGTCTACCTAAGATACGCCTCTCCCCACGAAGCGTGATCCTCGCATAGCCTTTCAAAAATGTCCCTATCCATGAAACGGCATCAATGCCATACCGCTGCGCAAGGCGGAGAAGAATATCGATTTCATAGCAATCTATGCTTATAGTGTAGAAATAATCGAAATGACCATGCTCGAAGAGCGAACGAGCCCCGTTCCAAAACCTTCTTACGATACGCTCGGCTCGCTCTCTGTCCATTAACGAGAGAGATCTATCGCGACAGATGATATCGTCCATCTGCTCGCCGCACTCCTGGTCATAGTAATCATATTTCCCTTGATAGATGAATTCCCCAGACCACACCTCCGACGAGCCTCTATAACTGGAAATACCAGTAATGGTTGATTGCCCGTGGACGGCCGTTATAACGTTGCGGAAAAGCAAACTCGAGCTCGGCCGCTCGTAAAGAAGGACATTAGCCATGATAAGTGCCTTTCTTGGGAAGCGCTGAAAAATCGCGGTCTTCGAAAACTCCGCGTCTCTCTAGCTTTGCGCGATATTCCTTCGTAGTTTGGATCATCTTCGCGGGGTTTCCTGCCCATACGGTGCCCGCCGGAATGTCACCCTTAACCACAGAACCCGCGCCTATAACCACGTCATCCCCTATGGCAGTGCCCGGCAGCACAACCGTCCTCATGCCAATGAATACGTTGTTGCCGATGTATATGTCCTTGGGGTTGTAAAAAGAACCTTCGTCTTTTTGTGTCGACTCGCCGTTCCATGCCGTGACAGGGGATTGATCGTGGACGAGCAGAATAACATCATGGGTGAGGAAAACGTCTTGCCCAATATGAAGCTTTGAGAAATCGTATTTGTCAAAATACACGCTCGTAGCAATAAACCCGCATTCGTTATACGGTCTTATATCTATTCCCGCATTCCTAAGGAGCTGGATATAACGTTTTGTGTAAGTCCTATTACCAATGAAGGGCCTTATAGCGAACAGCATCTTCCGCTTTGCTGAAAACACTACTTTTTGAAATAAATTCATTGAACCTGATACTTTCTTCTTTAACGTAAAACAATTCCATTTCTTAAAATGTCACAGGTTTGCCGTTCTCTTCTTCCTAATCAGCCGGGCGGGCACGCCTGCCCAGACCTCATCTTCGCCAGTGCTCTTCGTCAGCACGGCGTTCGCGCCCACCACGGTGCCCTTGCCCACGTGCAACGGCCCGTCGGAGCCCAACACCTTCGCGCCCGTGCACACCATCACGCCCTCGCCTATGACGACGCCCTCGAAGCAGCCCTCGCCGTCGTAGCCGGGCCAGTTGGTGGCGTCGCCGATGGTGACGTTCTGGCATATGCACGCGCCGTCCCCAATGACGGTCATCGGGTGCACGACGGTGCCGATGCCGTTGTGCAGGAGCTCGACGTCACGGCCGACCTCCACCTGCGGAGGCACGTCGCACCCGAACAGGAACACCAGCGCCGTCTGGGCGAAGCGTCTTCGAAGTGCCCCCCCCCGACGGCTCCAGGCTAATATTTTCGAAGCCCTTGACATCGTCATTCGCCTCCTGTCTCGGCGAGGGCCGCATCGCAGAACGCGGCAATCTCCCTCTTGAATTTCTCCCTCGAGAACTGCTCCGCGCGGGCGCGGCATGCAGCCGCGCTGAAGCCGCAGCGCTCAAACTCCTCGATACAGGAAGCCAGCGCTTCGGCGCTCTGCTCGTGGAAGAACATGCCGGTCTCGCCGTCCACCACGGTCTCCAATGCGCCGCCCTCGCCGTAGGCCAGCACGGGCGCGCCGCCCGCCATGGCCTCAAGCGGCGTCAGACCGAAGTCCTCGATTCCGGGGAACAGAAAGGCCTTGGCGTGGGAGTAGTAGTCTTGCAGCCGCTCGTCAGAGACGCGCCCCACGAACTCCACGGTCGGGCCCGCCATGGCGCGCAACTTCTCTTCTTCCTCGCCGCCCGAGCCGGCAACGATGAGCTTTCTGCCCAATTTGTTGCACGCCTCGATGGCCAAATCTATGCGCTTGTAACCCACAAAGCGTGACAGCGCGAAGTAGTAGTCGTCCCGTTCCTCGGAGACGGGCCTCTCGGGGATGCGTATACCGGGATAAATGGTCGTCGACTCACGGCGGTAGAACTTCGCGATCCTCTTGCCCACGTAGTCGGAGTTGGCCACGAACCGGTCAACCCTCTGCGCGGCCTGGAAGTCCCACATGCGAACCTTGTGAATCATGTGCGGCATAAAGGCGCGCTTTATCGCCGACGATCCCTCAAAGTAGTCGTAGTACAGGTCCCACACGTAGCGTATAGGCGAATGGCAGTAGCACACGTGCACCGCATCGGGGCGCGTCAGCACGCCCTTGCAGCAACTCGAGCAGGAGCTCAGCACCAGGTCGTACTCCGTCAGGTCGAGAGCCTCCCAAGCCTTGGGCATGAAGGAGAGTAGCAGCCTGTAGTGGTCCTTCCCGCCAGGCCATCTCTGTATATAGGAGGTTCGCACGTCGAGCCCGCGCGCCCACTCGGGCGCCTTGTCCTCGTCGTGCACCAGCACGTAGATGGGCGCCTCCGGGTAGAGCTCATGGAAGCATTGGAGCACCTGCTCAGCGCCGCCACGGCTCACGAGCCAGTCCTGGACTATTGCCACCTTGGGTTTATTGCCATTAATCGCCAATTAAGCCCTCCAATAATCGCCGAAGCGCTCGATGTCTTCCTCGGCCAAGATGTCGCCCTGCTGCACCTCGATGACGTGCAGGTTCCCGCCAAGAGATCGGCCTGCATGGAGCGTGCCGGCGGCGATGTTCACTACGGAGCCCGCGCGCACTTGCTGCACCAGGCCGTCCAGCACCACCTCGCCGGTGCCGGAGACGATCGTCCACACCTCGCTGCGGTGCGCATGACGCTGGTAGCTCAGCTGCTTTCCGTCGCGCACGATAAGCTCCTTGGTCAGGGCTTTCGCCCCGTCAGGGAAAACGGAGCTGTCGATGACGCGGTACTCACCCCAGCGGCGCTCCTCGTACATGGGGCGGCTTTCGGCTGCCGCCGCAACCTGCTTCTTGATGTTGGCCGAGGCCTCCTTGCCGGTCACCAGGACGCCGTCGGGCGTGGCCACAATCACTGCGTCCTTCAAACCCGCAACCACCATAGGCAAGCCAAGCTCGTTGATTACGTGCACGTTCTCGCAGGTCTTGGCATCCACAACCACGCGGCCAGCGGTCTCGTCGGCCATCTCATCAGTCAGGGTATTCCAGGTGCCCAGGTCCTTCCACTGGCCTGCATAGGAGACGACACCTATGGAGTCAGCCTTCTCCACCACCTCGTAGTCGAAGCTGTTCTTGGGAAGCTCTGCATAGCGCGAGCGAAAGCCCTCGAAGTCGTCGGCGGTCAGGTACTTTGCGGTAAGCCCCGTCAGATAGCCCAGCCTAAATGCGAACACACCGCAGTTCCACAGGGCACCCTGCCCGATGAGCTTCTCGGCGGTTGCCTCGTCGGGCTTTTCGGTGAAGCGCTCCACGCGACGAGGGTCACTCTCCGACGAGGTCGGCACGATGTAGCCGTACTTCTCGGAGGGGTACGTGGGCTCCACGCCCAGCAGCACCAGGTCGGCAAAGCTACCTTGAACGGCAGCGTCCAACTTCATGATGCCGTCGTAGTACGCCTGGTCGGCGTAGGTGTCGATGGGCATCACCACAACAGTGTCGCCCGCGTCGGCCTTCTGCTCGAGGGCCAGGTTGGCGCAGGCAAGCATGATGGCGGGCGCGGTGTCTCGACGTTCGGGCTCCAGCACCAGAGCGTAGTCGCCGTCGACCTGGCTGCGGATGGAGTTCTCTTGGCTCGCGCAGGTGGCGATGGTAACGTCCAGGTCGGCGTGCACGTTCCTGATCTGGCCGAACACGCGCTGCACCATCGAGACGTGCTTGCCGTCGGCGTCGCGCAGCACCTTCAAAAATTGTTTGGAGCGCGAGCTGTTCGACAGCGGCCACAGACGCGTGCCCGAGCCACCGGAGAGTAGCACGAGGTGGATCATCTATTTTCTTCCTTCCAAAATGCGTTTTGCTGCAACACACAACGCAGTTAGCTTCTCGTCGGCATCGCCGCGACCTGAGCCTTTCGCAAAGATGTAGGCCTTTGCCTTCGGCTCAGTGCCGGAAGGGCGGAATATCGCGCGCGACCCATCGACAAGCCTCAGCTCAAGAACGTCCGCAGGCAGGAGCTTCTGCGGTTTACCGGTCGGGTTGACAACAGGCATGTCTGCGCCATTCGAATAGTCGATAATCTGCGCAACGGCTACACCGCCGAACTCAACGCAAGTGACATTTCGCAGGCTGGCCATCATCTCCGCCATCTCAGATGCGCCCCTCGGCCCCTCGTATGCCTGCGACAGCAACGCGTTCGCCCAGAATCCGTGACACTCATAGAGCGATTCCATAGCCTCGTAAAGGTCCTTGCCCTTTGCTTTCCAATAGGCAGCGAGTTCACAAATCAGCATCGAGGCAACAACAGCATCCTTATCGCGTACACACGTACCCGCCAAATAACCGTAGCTCTCCTCGAAGCCCATCAGGAAATCGGACTTGCGGCCCTCAGCCTCCAACATGCCAACCTGTTCGCCGATGAACTTGAAGCCTGTGAGCGTGCGGCGGAGCTCGAGACCGCGCTCACGCGCCAGGTCATCAGCCATGGGAGCGGAAACAATGGTGGTACAAACAACCTTTCGACTGATATCAACGCCGAACTCAGTTGCCTTGGCAGCCAAGAAGTCGAGCAGCAACAGACCCACCTCGTTGCCGGAAAGCAATTTGTACTCCCCCGCATGCGGGACGGCAATGCCAACACGGTCGGCATCGGGGTCAGTTGCTAGCAGCAAATCGGGATTCGCGCGGTCACAATAATCAAGACCAAGCTCGAGCGCCTCGCGAATCTCAGGGTTAGGATACGGACACGTTGGAAAAGCACCGTCTGCCGCACACTGCTCCTCAACCCTTACAACCCCAGCGACATGGATGGCGCTAAGGACGCGATTGACGCATTCCAGCCCAACGCCGTGCAGCGGTGTATAAACAACACGCAGCGCACTGCAGTCCTCGCGAGTAGAAGCTTTAAGCGTCATTTCGATGTATCGATCAAGCACGCATTCAGGCGTCCATTCGACCGATCCCCGAGTCAACGCTTCTTCAAAAGGCAACGCCTTTACGCCGTTGAAGCAATCAACCCTATCAATTGCCGCCTGGATCTCGGCGGCAATATCAACCGTGATTTGACAACCATCGGCACCGTAAACCTTATATCCGTTATATGCTGCAGGGTTATGAGAGGCGGTGATATTGACACCTGCAGAGCACCCCAACTCGCGCACAGCAAAGCTAAGCGCTGGCGTTGGTTCTACGCGCTCAAAGACGAAGGACTTGATCCCGTTGCCCGCGAGCACCTCAGCGACGCGGCGCACGAACTCCTCCGAGCCGTGGCGCGTGTCGCGGCAAAGTGCCACTGTTGGATTCTCAAAACTTGCGTTCAGATAATCAGCCAAGCCCTGTGTAGCCTTGCCCACTGTGTAAGCGTTCATGCGATTGGGACCTATGCCCAGCTTTCCACGAAGGCCACCCGTACCGAACGCAAGATCGTGATAGAATGCATCCTCCATACTCTCGGGATCCAAGCCCTCGAGAGCAATGCGGCTGGCCTCGCCAACATTGGCGAGCCAGCGCTCGTAAAGCTTGTCAATGTCTTGACTCATCACGGATGTTAACTCCCTTGCGCGGTCAGCACCACGCCCACGGTTTGAACAATCAGCTTGAAATCACTCCACACGGAGCACTTCTCGATGTAGAGCAAATCCAAATCGACCCACTCGTCGAAGGTAATCGAGTCGCGGTTGCGACGGGTTTGCCAGTAGCATGTCATGCCGGGCTTCACCAGCAGCCTTTGGCGCTGGTAGTCGTTGTAGGTTGCAACCTCGTTCGGCAGCGCGGGGCGCGGGCCCACGACGCTCATGTCCGAGCGAAGCACATTGATGAACTGCGGCAGCTCGTCCAGGCTCAGCTTGCGCAACCACTTGCCCACGCGGGTGATACGCGGATCCTCGGCAATCTTGAACACCGGGCCGGTCTTCTCGTTGAGCTCTTTGAGGTCTGCCAGCTTCTCCTCGGCGTCCACGCACATGCTGCGAAACTTCAACATTTCGAACTCACGGCCGTTTTTGCCCACGCGGGTCTGTTTAAAGAACACGGGGCCCTTGGGGTCGTCGACCTTCACCAAGATGGCGATGATGACGAACAGCCAGCTCAGCAGCACCAGAACCGCCGCACTGAACGCGAAGTCGAAAACTCGCTTCACAAAGCGGTAGGCGATCCGCTCATCGGCCCCCGTTATGGGTTCGTCCCCAAGTTCCGCCTTCAACTTCTCGGCGCGCTCGAGGCTTTCGCGACGACGCTCTTGCATATCGAAATCGTAGATGGTGCCGCTACGCACGGTCTTGTGGCAGGTCGAGGTTTTGCTGGCCGGCGAGGTTTCCGGCATGGCCACTATGTTGCATTGTTCCCTGCGTCCCCCCGTCGATTCCTTAACAGCTGTAGCTTCCCCGGTCATTACGAATGCGCCATCCCGTCTACGGGCGCCTCCAACGGCGCCGTTGCGCCCGTCTTCGGCATGTGCATCGCTGTTCCGAATTCCCTTTTCACGCTGCTGTCGTTCACTTTTCCCTATCCAAAAGCTTGCCTTGGGTTTTGCTGACCATTTGCAGGCCTGCTTGGGCTCGCACGGTGCGACCGCCCATCGGCATTTCCAGATACGCTAGGCGCTTGCGATGGTTCACCTTGCGCACCCAGTCTTCCCTGCCCTTAAGCGGGCCCTCCACGATCACCAGTTTGCCGTCTTCCATGTAGCCCACGGACTCCCCGACGGTTCGCTGGTCTTTTTGAGTGACCTTTTGCACCCATGCTCGTTCGTCTTCGGTCAGGGGTATGAATGCCTTGTCGTTTCCCAGGATCTTGGTGAGGCTTCTCACGCGGCGCAGCTTGTCGGCCAGCTCGTCGACCTGCGGCGTTACGCAGATCAGGTAGCCGGGAAACAAGCGCTCCTTCGAAGGAATCCAGGTGCCATCGGGTCGCCTTTTGCCGGTCAGGTACTGCGGGACGAAGCATTCGTCCAGCACATCATCGGCTGCCTGCTTGATGTCGTCGCATGCCGTCTTCTCGCGGCCGGTCTCAACTTGCACGACGTACCACATGGGCCGCCCCTTTCCACTTGGCTTCCTGATTTTGGGATGGCTGCGCCGGCTCGCCATGGTGCGGCAGGTGGCTGTTGGAAAACGCATTCATTCCCCTGGCGCCAACGAACACCGAACGCGATGCTGTTCAGGGCACCCTGGTATGGTGCAGGCCGCCGCGCCTGGGGCGTGCCGACCTACGGAAAACGCGCTGATGGGTTTCGCCGCAATGTCGGCGGCACGACATCTTTGGCAATGCGGGGCCCCGACACGATGCGGAAAACGTGCCATCGGCTTGTTTTCCATCTCGCAATAATACACGAGAACGAATCTTGCGTTGTAAAATTACTGTTATGCCCCCTACCTCTTCACATGCAATGTTCCGAGAGCACATGTTTCTGCAATAAGCGCGGTTTTATGTGGGTCTTTGTGAAAGCTGTCGCCAAGCACGGCGCGCTGGCGTCGCTCCCGGCTTACCCCCACCAACGCTATTCGCGTTTCCCCTGGTGGCGCGAGCGCGCATTCGCCAGCAGCCCGCATGAGGCGGCCCCCCGCACCTGCCTTGCCATTTCCGCAGCCTTTGCTGGGGCCGCTCTCCCCGCGTTCCCCGGTTCATCTGCTAGAATCGCTTCTGCATTGCTTCTGCGCTTATCATTTGGGGGAGACCGTCTTGAAACAGTTGTACACGCTCCGCGCCGTTGGCCGACGCGCCGCCGCGCTTGCGCTGAGCGCGGTACTGGCCGTCACCTGCGTCTCGCTGGCGCCGCTTGGCCCGGCTTCCGCCCAGGAGGAGTCCCCTGACACCGCTTCGCAATCCGACGCCCCCGAGATCAAGACCGTGCGCGTGGGCTGGCTGCTCGGCAACCAGGGCTTCCAAAACGGCATGCCCGACGAGTATATGTCCGGCTGGGGCTACGAGTACCTGCAAACGCTGTCCTACTACACACCCGGCTGGAAATACGAGTACGTCCCCGGCACCTTCCCCGAGCTTATACAGAAGCTGAAGGACGGCGAGATCGACCTGATGCCCAACATCTCCTACACGCCCGAGCGCGCCGAGAAGCTGCTGTTCTCGTCGAACCCTCAGGGCGAGGAGCACTATTACATCTTCGCGAAACCCACCAACGACGCGCTAGGGGCGGGCGACCCGGCCGCGCTCAACGGCATGACTATCGGCGTCAACCCCGACGTCATGCAAACCGAGGTGGGCAAGCAATGGATCGAGGCTCAGGGCATCAGCTGCGACTACCGCTATTACAGCAGCGGCAATGCGCTTTTCGACGCGCTTTCCTCCGGCGAGGTGGACGCCATCATCATGAACGACACCATCTCGTCGGCCGACGCCATGCCCGTGTTCTCCGTGGGCGAGAGCAACTACTTCTTCGCCGTGCCCAAATCGCGCCAGGACCTTATGGACGACATCAACACGGCCATATCCATGCTCAGAAGCACCAACCCGCGCTACAACGACGAGGTCAAAACCCGCTATTCCGCGCGCAACAGCGGCTCGTCGGCGCTGAACGGCCTCGAGAGCGCTTGGCTTGCCGACCACGGCAACACTATCACCTTCGGGTACTTGGACAACCTGCTGCCGTTCTCCAATCAGGGGGAGGACGGGCAGATCGAAGGCTCGCTTTCCGCCCTGGTCAGCACGCTGGAAGAACAATACGGCATCACGGTGAACGCCGTGCCGTTCGAGTCAAACGAGGATCTTACCAATGCGCTGCGCGACGGCACCGTGGACACGGCCATGCCCATCAACATGGACTACTGGCTTGCCGAGCAGGCGGGGTTCATCCAGTCGTCAGCAGTATCCACCACCTCGCTTGTGGCCATCTACACGGGCGGCAACCTTGACGACGCGCTGAAGAACATCGCGTTCCACGACCGTTCGCTGCTGGACAGCAGCGACCTGCACGTACACTACCCCGAAGCCACCATCACGCAATACCCCGACGCCCATGCATGCATCGACGCCATCAAGGCGGGCAAGGC
This sequence comes from Eggerthella sp. AM16-19, assembly GCF_003474385.1. NCBI lineage: Bacteria > Bacillati > Actinomycetota > Coriobacteriia > Eggerthellales > Eggerthellaceae > Eggerthella > Eggerthella sp. AM16-19. The sequence goes on along the minus strand of NZ_QUCY01000003.1, from coordinate 50,048 downwards.
AACGTGCATGATCATGACCGTTACCGGGCTTGACACGCTGCGCAACGAGGTCGATCTGGGCAACCTGGTCACCGCCGAGATGCCCAAGAGCATCGAGCTTGCCTGTTGGCTGCGACAAGGCGACGCCCAGCTGCTCAGCATCGTGAACAAGGGCATCGTCAGCGCCGCCGACGACATCGCGGCAAGCGCGTATTCGCATTATTCCTATTCCGACGGGCAATCAGAGTTCGCCCAGTTCGTCGAGCACAACCGCGTTGCCATCCTCACGGGCATCGGCGCGTTGCTTGTGGGCGTCATCGCCATCCTGGCGTGGGCGCTGCACAGTGCGCGCGAGGCGCAACGCAGGGCGCAAGAGGCCAGCGCCGCCAAAACCGCATTCCTCTCCCGCATGAGCCACGACATCCGCACGCCGCTCAACGGCATCCTAGGACTTTTGGAGCTCAACGGGCAGCACCCCGACGACGCGGAGGCGAACAGCCAGAACCGCGAGAAAGCCAAGGTGGCGGCCAACCATCTGCTCACGCTGATCAACGACATCCTGGAGATGAGCAAGATCGAGGACCACGCCGTTGAGCTTGAGAACCTGCCGTTCAACCTGACGGACCTGTGCCGCGACATCTTCGTGCTGGGGCAAATCCGCGCGAAAAGCCGCGACGTCACGCTGACCACCAGCGGCCCGGATACCTTCGCCTACCCCGACGTATACGGAAGCCCTTTGCACGTGCGCCGCGTGTTCCTGAACCTGGTGGAGAACTGCATCAAATACAACAAGCCCGGCGGCTCCGTGCACTGCTCGGCCGAGCAGATAGACCTGGTCGGGGACAAGGTTGTCTACCGCTTCGTCATCAGCGACACGGGCATCGGCATGTCGCCGGAGTTCCTCAAGCACCTGTTCGAGCCGTTCGCGCAAGCCAACAACGACGCGCGCAGCAACTACCAGGGCACGGGCATGGGCATGCCCATCGTGAAGGCCCTCCTAAAGAGCATGGGCGGCACCATTTCCGTGAAAAGCGAGCTGGGCCGGGGCACCACGTTCACCGTGGACCTGCCTTTTGCGATCAACCGCACGCCGGAGGAGGCCGTGGAAGCGTCGGGCGATGCCGAGGACTGCGACATTTGCGGCATGAGCATCCTGCTGGTCGAGGACAACGAGCTGAACACCGAGATCGCTCAGACGCTGCTGGAACATGACGGCGCGCTGGTCACCACCGCCGCCAACGGCAAAGAAGCGCTCGAGCTGTTCCAAGCCAAGCCCGCCGGCGCGTTCGACGCCATCCTCATGGACGTCATGATGCCCAAGATGAACGGCTACGAGGCCACGCGCGCCATCCGCCTGTGCGATAAACCCGACGCCGACGAGGTGCCCATCATCGCCATGACCGCCAACGCCTTCATCGAGGACATAGCGCGCGCCAAGGAGTCCGGCATGAACGATCACCTGTCCAAACCAATCAAGATCAAGAAGCTGAAGGAGACGTTGGCTAAGTATCGGGTGGGGTAGCGCGGGGGGCTGCGGGTCGGCGGGCTTGTCGGACGCCTCGCGGCCCGCAACCCGCAGCCTCGCAGCGCGCCCCCCACGGCCCGCTCCCCCGCACCTCCGCAGCCGCCTACCCTACCCCCTTCGCCACCCATTTCACCTGCGGAAACGTTGATATACCCTACTCCATGCGATTCTTTCGCGCCGGTGTTTTCCCTATCCTGTTCCCTGCTTGCACGTAGCAAGAGAGAAGGAACACAAGGAGAGGAGAACATGTGAGCGAGAACGAGAATGCGCCTGCGCCGAAGCGCGCGCATCGCGGCGCCATCGTGGGCGGCGTGGTCGCGGTCGTCGTGGTGGTCGCCGCGATCGGGGCGTTCGTCTGGCACGAGCAGCCCAGCTTCTGCAACGCCATCTGCCACACGCCGATGGACGGCTATCTGGAAACCTACGAGGCGACGCCCGGGCAACCCGCAACCGACAAGTGGGGCAACCCCGTAGCCGACGCGTCCGGGATGCTGTCCGCCGTGCACCGCGCCAACAGCAGCAACGCCGACTGCCTGACCTGCCATCAGCCCGTCATGAGCGAGCAGATCAACGAGGGCATGGAGTGGATCGGCGGCAACTACACGCTGGTGGCCACCGATGGCAACCCCGACGGCGTGCTGACCGAGCGCAGCACCGACCAGCTGACCGAGGCGCGCGGCATCCAGGGCGACCAGTTCTGCCTGAACAAGGACTGCCATAACATGACGCGCGAGGACCTGACCGCCATGACCGAGGTCGAAACCGACAACCCCGCCATCAGGGTTCGCAACCCGCACTCCTGGCAGCACGGCCAGCAGGCCTGCACCGACTGCCACAAGGCTCACCGCGCCAGCGTGCTCACCTGCACGCAGTGCCACGCCGACATGCAGGTCCCCGAGGGCTGGATCTCCGCCCAAGAGGCGAAACTGCTTCCCAACCAGGCCTAACGCGAAACAGGAGCAACCATATGAGCAATAAGACGTTGAGCCGCCGAAGCTTCCTCACCGGTTTCGGCGCAGCAAGCGCCCTGGCTGCCGCCGGCGCGCTGACGGGCTGCGGCGCCCCCGCCGTGGCCACGAAGGAGAACCTGGAGCGCCAGAAGGCCGCCGGGAAGCCCGATTGGTGCGAGAAGCCGGCCGTCCCGCAGCAGGTCGCCGAGACCTTCGACGCCGACGTGGTCGTGGTCGGCGCCGGCAACGGCGGCATGGTGGCCGCTACCACCGCGGCGCAGGCGGGCGCGAAGGTCATCGTGCTGGAGGCGTCCAACGGCCTGGCATGCGCACGCGAGGCCATCGGCGCGCTGAACTCCAAGCTGGCCGGCGAGCACACCGAGGACGTGGCGAAGCTCATCAACTACGCCAGCCAGACGCAGTCCGGCGACATCAACCCGCCGCTGTACCGCACCTGGGCCGAAAAATCCGGCGAGATGATCGAGTGGATGGCAGAAACGCTGGAGCCGCTGGGCATGGTGTTCCCGTTCGAATGGCACAAGCCCGACGACGAGCACGCCTACTACCCCGCCATGTGCTACAACCCTTGCCTGGGCGAATACAACCCCGAGGGCCCGAACTACACCGCCTATATGCATTTGAGCATGCTGCAGCAGGTCTTCGAGGGCCTGGGCGGCGAGATCAAGTTCCTCACGCCCGCCGAGCAGCTGATTCAGGACGACGACGGCCGCGTGACCGGCGTATACGCCACGAAATCCGACGGCAGCTACATGAAGATCAACGTGACGAAGGGCGTCATCCTGTGCACCGGCGGCTACGGCGCCAACGACGAGATGCTCGAGGCGCTGCAGCCCGGCGTGACCGACTGGTGCGTCACCGGCAGCGCCACGTGCGAGAAGGGCCAAGGCATCAAGATGGCCCTTTGGGCCGGCGGCCAGCTTGAGGCCGGCGGCGGCTCGATGATCTGGAACCGCGGCGGCATGACCGACGACACCACGTTCGGCAAGCCCTACAACGGCGAGCTGTTCATCATGGGAAGTCAGCCCTACCTGCACGTGAATACGCGCGGCGAGCGCTTCATGAACGAGGACCAGTGCTACCCCATGAGCTACGCCATGGCGTGCAACCAGCCCGGCCATTACAGCTGGGAGGTGTTCGACGGCAAGTACTACGAGGACGCCGAGCGCTTCGACACCTGCGGCTGCTCGCGCATCGTGCCGGCGCCGTCGGGGACCGCGTTCAACGCCGACGTGTACAGCCTTGAGGCGGTCGGCAAGGACAACCTGGACAACTTCTGGATCGGCCCGGCGCTGCAAAACGGCGTGCTGAAGAAGGCCGACACGCTTGAGGTGCTGGCCGACGTCATGGGCTTCACCGGCGAGGACAAGAAGACGTTCCTGGCAACGGTCGAGCGCTACAACCAGCTCTACGAACAGGGCGAGGACGTGGACTTCGGCAAGCCGATGTACCGCATGTCGTCGGTTTCCCAGCCGCCGTTCTACGCGGCGCGCATCGCCGGCACCATGCTGGCCACCATGCACGGTATCATCACGAACGTGAACAGCCAACCCGTGCGCGAGGACGGCAGCGTTGTCGAGGGCCTATACGTTTGCGGCAACGACCAGGGCGGATTCTACCCGCACAACTATCCGAGCAACTTCACGGGCATCAACGCCGGCCGCACGGCCACGTTCGCCCGCATCGCCGCCAAGCACGTCTGCGGCGTGGAGTAGCGGGAGCCGCGGAGCGCTCGCGAGGCGCGCAGGGCCGGGACCCACGAGGCATAGCAGGATTGAGCGATGCCGGATTCGGGTTTGCCCCGCGAGCCTTGCGCGCGGCGAGCGACGCGGGGCCGGGAAGGTTTGGGTGATGCCGGACCGGGATCACCCCGTGCTCTTACGCGCGGCGAGATTTGTGCGATTTGCGAAACCGCAAAAGAGGGCGTCCTTCGGGGCGTCCCTTTTTGCGTTTGGGGCTACAGCTCGTTGCTCATGACCAGGTCGATGAGCTCTTGGCGCGAGTGCACGTCGAGCTTCGCGTAGATATGCTTCGCGTGCGTGGCAGCCGTGTCGCGGCTGATGATAAGGGCGTCGCGGACGTATGGGATGGAGCGCCCGTGCGCCAAAAGCCCGAACACCTCGGTTTCGCGCGGCGTCAACTTATGCTCGCGAGCCAAAAGCGCCACCCGCTGCCCGATGAAATCCACAGGCTGAGGGTTTTGCGAGGAGATGGCGGAAGGAGAAGCGCCAACGGCAACCGGCGCACTCACGCCCGTTTCGCCAGCCGCGCCTTCGCCTTCCCCGCCCGCACCCCTGACACTTTGGGGACGTAGCACTAAATGTCCGGCCTTCGCTTCGCCAGCTGCGCCCGCGGCATCCACCGTGCCGATGTCCACGGCTGCACCAGCGCCCGTTGACGCGCCCGCACCGGCGCCCACTGCCGCATCCATGCCCGCCGCCGGAGCCGACGCCGCGCAAACCGCACCCGCATAAGACTGGGGTGTTTCCCAGGACAAAAACCTGGTTTCGTCGTTGAGCGCCAGCATGACCGCGGCGACCAACGCGACAATCAGCACCGCCGCTGCCCCGGAAGGCTCGATGACGCTAGCGCCTATCGCGTCCTGCAGGGGAAACGACACCAGCAGGCCGAGCAAATCGCCCACATGCACGAACAGCCAGCCCACGGCGTACGACTGCACCGGGGTGGCCGCTCCGCGGGCGGCGTAGGACGCGAAGTACATCTGCGTGATGACGCAAAACGCGAAACGCGACGCGATGCCCACGCCCGCCGCCGCAAAAGCCCCCGTTTTCGCGCCAAGCACGATGATCGCGGCGAATCCGGCGACCATAAGCGGGCACATCCACCGATACGCGAACGACAGGGACACGCGGCGCGGCCCGGCGGTTGCAGACACGCTAACCACCGCCATGAACAGGGCGCTTACCACGAAGATGATCACGGCATGGGACGCATCGGCCGAGGACGACGCCCAAAACGAACCCTCGATGCTCACGAACATGCACGCCGCCAAGATGCCGAAGCCTTCGCGGCCCATGGAGCCGAACGCTTCGCGGCCCATGGAGCCGAACGCTTCGCGCAACGGAAGCGGGTCTGCCGGCAGAGACGCATGGTCTGCCGAGGCAGAAGCGCTGACCTCGGGCCAAACATGCCAGAGCAACACGCCGCTGATAAGCGGATATATCGAAACAAGCGCAATCGACGCGCCGTGAGGCACCGCCATGGTGGCAATCGACAGCAGCGCCGCCACGAACGCAGACGCCGGCGCGCACGATTCAACGGCGTCTTGCGGCAAGCGTGCGTACAGCTGGCCCCACATCACCCACATCAGTGCGCTGCCCGCGCCCGTGAAGATTGCCGATACGGCGAACAAAAGCGGCGTTGCGGCGAAGCCGTACACCGGAAGGAACAGCATCGGCGTGGCAACGGCCACCGCTAATGGCGCGGCAACCACGAGCGCGCGGCAGTTCGTCGGCGGGCCGAGCCGGCGCTCCGCCGCAACGATGACGATCAGTGACACCACCGCTGAACCGACTGGCAACACGCTCACCGCCAGGCGCCGGGCAACGCCGCCTCCCATTGCGTCGACCACCATGGACGACCCGTCCATGGACCCGGAATAGAACGCGCAAAACACCCATGCCAGCAAGAATCCCCATCCCAGGCAGCGGGCGTTCGCTTTTATCTCACCGATCATAATCCCCCCTTCGCTTCGCCTATCATACGGTAAAACACCAGGTGAAAGGAATCACCCGCTTTCGGGTATTGACGCAAGCAGGGCGCGGGGACCTGAGGCGTGCCAGCCACGTCCCCTAAATATCATGCGTCCAGCCAACGTATCCGACACGCAAACGTGCCCGCACTATTCCTTCATGGCTTCAACTAAGGAAATCGATGGGAGTTTGCCTCCGTAAAGCCTTACCTAACGGAAGCGAAACACGATTCGCTTCCGTTAGGTAAGGCTTTACGGAAGTGAATCGTGTTTCGCTTCTGTTAGATGCGTATCAGCGGAAGCAAATTGCGTTTCACTTCCGTTGTCGATGCATCATTTGAAGCGAAACTACGCCTCGGGCGCTCTCGCGCATCGACGAAACTTGTTGGATTTGCAAGTTTCGTCGATGGCATAGTCAAAACTTGCAGCAGATGCAAGTTTTGACTATCGTGTCCATAACGCAAGGAATCGACTGGGAGGTGGGCCGTATGATCGTTCGGCAAAAATACCTGGACAAGCTTATCGCGTTCCAAGACACCGACCTGGTGAAAGTGGTCACGGGCATTCGCCGTTGCGGGAAATCGACCCTGCTTGACATGATGCGGGAGCACCTTGCCGCGCAAGGCGTTCCCAAGAATCGCCTGCTCACGTTCAAAATGGAGTCAATGGAGCTTGCAAGCATCGCCGATTATCGCGAGCTTTACGATCTTGTGGTCGGCCGCATCGCAGGTCAGCCGCATACCTATCTGTTCTTCGATGAGCTGCAAAACGTCGAAGGATGGGAAAAGGCGATCAACGCGCTGCGTGTAGACGCCGATTGCGACATCTATGTCACCGGGTCGAACGCGTTTTTGCTGTCCAGCGAGCTTGCGACGCTCATCTCCGGTCGTTACGTCGAAATCGCCATGCAGCCGCTCACGTTCGCCGAATACCTGGATTTTCGTGGCGCATCGTGGCAACCCGCCGGTAAAACCGGCTCCGACATAGCCCTGTTCGCGGACGGTTCCTTCGCCACCCTTTCCAGCTTGTTCGACCAGTACCGCATGTTCGGCGGCTTCCCCTACCTTGCGCTTCAAGAACCTGACGAGGCGAAACATCGCGAATACTTGCGCAGCATCTACCAGACGATCATCGTTCGCGATATCATGACGCGCGCCCAGCGAAAAGGCTTGCGGGCTGTGAGCAATCGTTCCGTGCTTGAGCGGATTTGCGCGTTTTTAGCCGACAATATCGGAAACGAAACCTCTTCGAACAAGATTGCGGGCACTTTGAAGGCGGACGGCGAGTCGACCAACAGGGCCACTACGGATTTTTATATTTCCACGCTTGTGGAAGCCTATCTGTTCAACCGCGTGCAGCGTTACGACATTAAAGGACGCGAGCTGCTGAAAACGGGCGGCAAGTACTACATTGCAGACGCAGGCATGCGCAGCTACCTGGACAGTTACCGAAACACCGACACCGGGCGTGTGCTCGAAAACCTGGTGTACAACCAGCTTGTCTTCGATGATTACGACGTGCTAGTGGGACATTTGCGGGGCGGAGAAGTCGATTTCGTTGCCACAAAGCCTCGCCAGAAAATGTACGTCCAGGTCACCGAAGACATGCGCGACGAGGAAACCATGCGGCGCGAACTTGCGCCCCTCAAGCGCATCGGGGACGAATACCGCAAAATCGTAGTGGTCGCGGAAGGAACCTATCCCGCGGACATCGATGGCATCGAGATCGTGAACGTCATCGATTTCCTGCTGCATAGGTAGAGCCGGGAAAGCCGCCCAGCGCCTTTCGGTCTGACGCTTGCCGCCCGGTCTGACATTTAGGGGACGTAGCACTAACTGTCAGACCCTAAACGTCCGGCACACTGCGCGCCGTCGGTGCCTACTGCGCACATCGACGAAACTTGTTGGATTTGCAAGTTTCGTCGATGGCATGGTCAAAACTTGCAGCTGATGCAAGTTTTGACCATCGAGGGGTGCGGCAGAAGACACTAGCGAACCTGAATCAGGCGACCTTTGCAGCAGGTGTTGCCCGACCTGATCTCGACGGCTTTTGCGACGGGTGTTGCCCGGCCTAAACGTGACGGCTTTTGCGCCAGGCATCGCCTAGCGCAAAAGCCGTCGATTCATTTGCAATGCCCTTAGGCTTCCACTTTTGCGGTGGAACCGGATTGGGTTTTGGTCACGATGATGCGCTTGGGAATGTTCGCTTTCAGGTCCTCCACGTGGCTGATGATGCCCACCAGCTTGTTACCGCCCGACAGGTCGGACAGCAGGCTGATGGCGTTGCCTAGCGCGCCCTGGTCGAGCGAGCCGAAGCCCTCATCCACGAACATGGTGTCGAACTCTATGCCGCCGGCGTGCGCCTGCACGATATCGGAAAGACCCAGCGCCAGGCACAGCGACGCCTGAAACGATTCACCGCCCGAAAGCGACGACGCATCCCTGGCGCGCCCCGTGAAGCTGTCGATGACGTACAGCCCCAGACCGGCCTTCGAATTGCCCGCCGACTCCGACCAGCGCACCAGCTCGAACTGGCCCGCCGTCAACACGCGCAGCCGCTGATTGGCCGCCGCGATTACCTTATCGAAGTACATGCCCTGCACGTACGCCTCGAAGCGGACTTTCGCGCGCCCGGTCAGGTTGCCGTTCGCGGCATCGGCCATCAGCTTGATCCGGCCGTAGCGCTCCTCGATGTCGCCTGCGCGCTTCAACGTTTTGCGCAGATGCTCGAGGCACTCCCCGTTCGCGGAAACGCGCAGGTTCACGGCGCCAAGGCGTTCGTTGGCCAGTTTGCCCTGCTCCTCGTAGTCGTTGCGCTCCTTGGCCGCTGCGGCGGCGTCGCCGGCGGGCAGCTCGGCCAGCTGCTTGTCCTTCGCGACCAGCAGCTCACGCTTGGTTGCAAGCTGCTGAGCATTTTGCTCGACCGCCTGCTGGGCCGCATCGCGCCTGCGCTTGAGAGCGTCCGCCTGCTGGCGCAGTCGCGCCGCCTCGGTTTGCGCCGCCTCGAGCGAGGAAAAGTCCAGGTCGGCGCGCAGATGCTTCGCCTCCTGCTCGGCAAGCTGCTGCGCCTGCGCTTGGTTTCGCAGCGCCTCCTCGGCCTTGCGCGCCTGCTCAGCCGCCTGCTTCGCGGCCTCTTCCGCAGCATGCTGGCCGCGTTGCGCGGCGGCGAATGCGGAAACCGCACGCTCGGCGTTGTTCAGCTCGGTTTGTGCAACGCTCGCATCGTGTTGCGCGTTCTCCAACGCACGCTGGGCTTCGTCTACGGAAACGACCGCCAGGCGCTCCCTGAGGGCACGCGCCTCGGCATCGGCCGACGCGTGATCACGTTCTGCGGCCTGACGAGCGTCTTTGACCTGCGACAACGCCGTCACGGAACGCTCGTGTGCCGCATCGGCTTCGGCAAGCAGCTTCGCGACACGCGCCGCCTCGTCGCAGCGTTGCTGCGCGTCGGCTTTCGCGCGTTTTGCGGCTGCAACGCCATCGCGCGCCTGCACAAGAACTTGCGCTATGTTCTGCTCGCCGCCGTGTTCCTTGTCAAACTCGTCGAGCGTATGCTGCGCGGCCTCACAACGAGTCTTGGCGCCTTCAGCTTCGCGCGCCACCTGGTCAACGGCCTTTTTCGACGCAACCTCAGCGGCAGTTGCCTTGTCAATCTGATCATCGCTCGGGATGCTGCCCGTCGCCTGCGCCGGCATGGGATGATGCACCGAACCGCACACGGGGCAGGGCGAACCGTCTTGCAAATCAGCTGCAAGCAGACCCGCGCGACCCGCGCGCTGGGCCTTTTGCAGCTGCTGCACCTGCGCCAGGTCCTTATCATGAACGGCCTCCGCAGCTTTGAGCCGCTCAACAGCACGACGATGCGGCTCAGCCACCGCCTGAGCCGCCTGCTGCAATTCGCCACGACGCTGCACCGCCCGGGAAGCATCCTGCTCGGTCCGCATAGCGCGTTCGAGCGCGGCGCCCGCTTCGCTGAGCGCAACGTCCGCGCCGACGAACGACTCACTTGCCGCCTTGGCCTGCGCCACCGCATCCTGCGCTTTGCGCTCGGCAGCAACCAACGATTCTTCCTGCTCCAGCAAGGTTTGCACCTGCTTTTGAGCCTTTTGCGCCGTTGCAACCTTGGCCGCAAGGTCTTTTGCGCCCGCAAGCGCCTCACCCGCCGCATTCGCGCGCAGCTGCGCCGCATCGAAGGCGGCCTTCGCCTGTGCCTGGCGAACGTCCGAGCCCGCAAGCTTCTCCACGGCCTGCGCCGCCTGCACCCGCTGCTCTTCCGCCTTACCGGCGGCTGCCTGCGCTGCCTTGGAAGCCTGCTCGGCACGCAGCAATGCTTCTTTCGCGGCAGAAACCGCCTGGTCAGCGCGCTGCAAGGCCTGGTATTTAGCGAACGTCCCCTCGATCACCGCTGCGCGCTCGGTTGCCTCCAGACGCTCGGCATCGTGTGCGCATTCCTGTTGCAACTCCGTCTGCAAACTTTCCGTCCGCCCCTCGTGCTGAACGACTTCCTCGGCGAGCGCCGCACGTTCCTGCTCGTAGCGCGGGCGGTTCTCCACCTGCTTCACCAGCGCGTTAGCGTCTGCCCATTTACGGCGCAGCTCCTCAACCTGCTTGTGCAGCTGCTCGGACTCCACCTTGTCGCCAGCCACAAGCCCCTCGAGCAGCTCGACCAGCCATGCTCCCATGGGCGCCCCGCTGCGACGACGCTCGTCAAGCTCCTCCTCGCGCGCATCCTGCGGCGCAAAACGGACGGTTTGCGCGCACCGCAAAACATCGCTTTTCAGCTTTTCGTTCTCGCGCTCGAGCTTGCGACACTCCTCGCCCAGGCGATCTTGCAGCATCTCGTACTTTTGCGTGGCAAACAGTTTGCGGAAGATGCCCTCACGCGTTGCCGTGTCCGCTGTCAGCAGCTTGCGGAACTCTCCCTGCGCCAACATGACGATTTGCTTGAACTGGTTCGCATCGATGCCCAGCAGCTCTTCCACCTGCATGTTCACCTTGCGCACGCCGCCGATGCAGCGCCCGTCGGGCAACTCGATCTCAGCGTTCGCCGGCTCTTTCGTAGTGCCTTCGCCGCGCTTCTTAGCCCTCTCGTAATCGGGATTGCGCTTTACGCGATAGGTTTGCCCGCGGTAAGAGAACTCCAGCTCAACGAACGTTTTGCTTGCCGGATCGGCGAAATCGCTGCGCAAACTTGCGGAAGAACGGGCTCCGTTTCGACTGTCGCCGCTTGCCTCGCCGAACAGCGCGAAGCAAATGGCGTCGAAGATCATGGTTTTGCCCGCGCCCGTGTCACCGCACACCAGGTACACGCCCGAGCGCCCAAGCGTCCGAAAGTCGATTTCCGTCTCGGCGGAATACGGCCCGAAGGCGGACATGGTCAGCTTCAGCGGCTTCATTGCGCACCCTCTTCCTGCCCATCGGGGCCTTTTGCGGCCGAGTCCTCAACCTTTGCAATCAGCTTGTGCGCAAAATCACACTGCTCATCATCCAGGGGATTGCCCACCTGGCTTTCGTAGAAGGCGCTGAACAGGTCCAGCGTGTCCATGCTGTCGGGGTCGGCCGTAAGCTGCTGGGTTTGCGGGCGGTCAATCAGCACCGTCACGTTGTCGTAGTCCAACATCATGGCATTGGGGAACACCTCGTGGATCTTCGCCATGGCGTCCAGCTGCGGATGCTCATCGGAGAGCGTAATGTGCAGGTAATCTTGCGAAGCATCGCGCGCCGCGGCGAGGGGCGCGGCCTCATTGCACGCGCCGTGCACGCCATCGACCAGTGCCGCCCCTTCACCTTCTTCGCCTAGCGCACCTGCTTCGCCATCAGCCCCGCCAGCGAGCACCCCAGCATCCGCCAGCGAACCACTCGCCGCAGCGCCCATGGCCAACACGTCGGCCAGCGTGCCGCGCACCTCGCGCACGTCATGCAGCGGCACGAGCGGGATCAGCTCGAACGACACGCATTCGCCCACGTCGTCGCCCGGTTTCTTCTCTCCCAGCTCAATCAGCGCCACGCTCTTGCCATAGCGCGCTTCGCTAAACGAATACTTCAGCGGCGAGCCCGAATAGCGCACGGTGTCGCGCCCCACGCGCTGCGGGCGATGCACATGACCAAGCGCCACATAGTCGAACGCGTCGTACACCGACACATCCACGTTGTCCATGCCGCCCAGTTTGATCTCATCGTCGGCGCGATCGGGCGCCGTGCCGCACGCGGTCACCAGCTGGTGCGACAGCACAACGTTGCGTTTCCTCTGGTCAATAGCGCACGCGCCTAACACCGCGCGCAGCGCGGCCGAGTAGTCGTCGCCGATTTCCTCATCGGGAAAGAACCTGCGCACGTCACCGGGCTTCAGAAACGGCAGCAGCCAGAACTCCACCGGCCCATGCTCATCCTCAAGTTCCACCCGCTCAACTTCGCCCGCATACACCGGGGGCAGGCACACGCCCTGCTTTTCCAGCAACCCCTGCGCGTAGGCGATGCGCTCGGCCGAATCATGGTTGCCGGGAATGGCCAGCACGCGCAAACCCGCCGCCACCGCATCGGTCAAAAACGCGTCGAACACGGTGACCGCCTCGGCGCTCGGCGATGCTTTATCGTACACATCGCCGGCAATCAGCAGCACGCTGACCTGGCGTTTCTCCGCAATGTCCAGTATCTGCCGCAGAATATAGCGCTGATCGTCCAGCATCGATATGCCGTTAACGCGCTTTCCGATATGCAAATCGGAAACATGCAGCACCTTCATCTCGCCGCCTTTCCCCGAGCAAAAACGCCCGAATCATCCCACCACGCCGACAACGCGCCTATACAAAAGCGTTTTCCGCCTTCCGCGACCGCAAACTACCGGGCAAACCCCGCATTTTTGTCTTGGCGAAAGCGGATGAGCCCATGCGACAAATGCAAACACCGACAACGCCATTCTCAGGCGACATCGATACGACGCCCAACCTGCACAAGCTCCAGCGGCGCGACACCATGGCACCAACTACACCTTCCTTACCTGCAGCTTGAACCCCTTCGGAACGCGAGCCCCCAAATACAGCGGCAAGAACGGCAACGCATACAGTGGCAGGTACAGCACCTTGCCACGCCGCTCAATATTGCCGCGCGACAAGACAATGCCCAGGTCAACGTTGTACCCCTCGGTTTCCAGCACGTGGTCGAGCGCCGCGTGGGCGTGATAGTAGCGCCCAGACTTCACCTCGATGGGCACCGCTTTACCGTTGCCCGCATCCACAACAAAATCGACTTCGCCGCGTTTGCGCGTTTGGTAATAGAAGAGCTGATGGCCCTGCGCCGTCAACTGCTGCGCCACAACGTTCTCGTACACGCCGCCAAGGTTCGGATCCTTCTCATCCAAGTACGCAGCCTGCGCCAGCGAAATAGGATAACGCGCCATCAACATGCCCGTATCGGACTGGTACAGCTTAAACTTCATAGGGTTTGCGGTCTTCAAAAGCGGCGATTTCGGCTCATCAACCAGATCGGTTTTCAGCGCCACACCCGCATTCGTCAGCCAAACGAAATCGCGCTGGTACTTCTCATAACGCGCCTGCGGATCAACCGAGTTCAACACGAAGCGCCGCGCTTCGCCCTCCAACTGAACGGGAAGCTGATCGAAGATGCTTTGCACCTGCAGCGATCGCACGGCGGCATACTTCGAGATATCGCGACGATATTGCCTGTTCAAGCCCTCAAGCACTTGGCGAACGGAAGCAATGTCGCCGTCGGAGTCGACAAGCCGTTGCACCGCCTCCGGCATACCGCCCGAGACGATATAGGTACGAAAATTCGCCATGAGCGCTTCGTGGATGTAGGCCTCGACCGGCGTTTCATCCTGGCAGCAACGACGCACTGACTCAAGCGCCTCTCCGCTCACGCCGATGGCCCAGCAAAACTCCTCGAAATCTAGCGGATGCATAGGCAGTTCGTGAACGGAACCCACCGGGTATGAGCGCACGCCCTTGAACTCCGTTCCCAGCATGGAACCGGAAAACGCCCAGTCGCAGCGCCCATCTTCCACCAAGAACTTCGCCATGGTAACAACGTCGGGAGCTTCCTGAATCTCGTCGATGAGCACAAGCGTATCATCAGGCACGATGGCCTGACCTGAGAGCACCGTGACGCGCGAAATGAAGTCATTGGCGTCGGAAGCCGCGCTTAAAGCTTCGCGTGCACGCTTGTCCTCGAACAGGTTGATTTCAATGTAGCGCGCGTAGTTCGCCTTGCCGAATTCACGGATGGCGAAGCTTTTGCCCACCTGACGTGCACCGACGATCAGCAACGCCTTTTCGCGCGCAATCGTTTTCCACGCTTCAAGCTTTGCTGTGATTTTACGCTTCAGCATATAGCTCACCTACCTGGCGTTTTTAGCGGATATCCTCCGAAATACAGGATTTACTTTATATCATTATCTACGAAATGCAGATTTTTCACAGCCGTATTTCCGACGAAATGCGTAATTTCTAAAGCCAGAAATCCTACGAAATGCAGGATTTTCATTTCTCAACACACCGGCAACCCAACAATGAGCGCAGACGGGCAGCCACCGGCCGCCTGCCAGCACGCCGGCAGCACGCCGACAGCACGGCAACGGCCCCGATTAAACGCACCTGACGAAACACCGGAAAGGCAGCCCCTTACCATCAGCCCTTCAACAGCGTGGCGGCGTTTTCCCGAACAGCACGCCCGAGCGTAAGCAAACGCTGCTTCGGGAACGCAAAGCCATCCCTCTGCCGCCCCACGCGCGCCAACGCTGCATCGTCAAACGCGAAATCATGCAAACGTTCAAGCCGTTCTCGCTGCTGCGGTCCCAATGCTGCACATGCTTGCTGATAAGCCGTTGGGCCGAACGCGCCTGGTGTAGCAGCAAAGCGCTCACGCAGCAGCTCCTCGGAAAGCGATTCCATACCATATTGCGGAAGCAGTGCCAAGTTGTTGTCGAAAACGGGTGCAAAGCCCAACACTCGCCCAGTGTGATTGTCGCGAAAAACGCCGTAGTTGCCCATATGGCGGTCGGGGTTCATGATTACCGCGTCGAACACCAACATGGATCGGAACCTTTGCCCCTCCTCTTCGCCAAGCTCATCGAAGAACGCTAATGCGCGCTCCAAGTTCATGCCGTCTTTCGCATCGCGATCAAGCATGTGGGCGAACGGCACGAACGATATTTCCGCATCATTCATCAAAACGCACGTCGAGCATAGGCGCTCTTGCCAAACGTCCAAGTCATACGCAACATGCGGCAATCCCATGGCAGCGGCAACCTGACTTGCCAAGTACTCGGACACGGGTTCAAGCCCCAAGCCATCATCATGCGCCGCCTTGTAAAGCACGCGCCGATCGTCGACAACGCGCCACGTCTTCGGAAACGACCCAGAAGGCGACAACTCGCTAGGAATGCCGGAACCCACCTGGTTTGAGGGGATGCGCCCCGTGTACGCGATAACGGAAAGCACCGTATCAAAGCTGTTGCCGAACAAGTTGTACTCGGCGAAGCAAGGCCCTTCACCTGCGGGAACAACACAATAGGGATCGTTAAGAGACATACCCTTCGTCACATCGATGATGCCCTTCGTGTCAGAAGCCCGCAGCCCGAACGGTGCAAGGATGCGCTCGACGTACGCGCGGTTCTTCGGGATGCGGCGCGAGTTCAGGAATCGCCGCAACTCGATATCGTTCGAGCAGCCCACCAGATTCAGCGGCAGCAATTCCTCCGCCCCCGGCTCCACGCGCAAGCCAACGGCACACGACTCGCCAAAGCAATTCGTCTCGAACGTGAACGAGGCGATCCGCTTGTCGAACAATCGTATCTCGTAACCCTGCGATGCCATGCCCCTCCAAACCGCTTTCCGCCCACCTGCCAGGACGAACGCACCCTTCTCGCCTAGCCCGCACGGCGCACCCAATGCCCAATGCATCCAGCGCACTCGGCATACCCTTCGCGTTGGCCGCGCACCGCGCCCAACGCGTCCGGCACATCCAACACGCTCAGCACGCCCAACGCGCCGCGCGTTCGCCCCGCTTCACCGGCTATTACTCTTCCAAATCGAACAGGCTCTTCATGTCCGTTTCCTTCATGGGCGAGCCGGAGGAGGGCAGGCTTGCCGCGCGGAACTTCTCCACGCTGGCGGTGCCGCCTAGGAACTCCTCAGCCGTGCCCACCATGGTCACGATGCGGCCGTTCTTCGCAGTGAAAGCTAGAACGCCCTGCGTGCTGTTGGTGGTCTTTGTCTTCAGCAGCGAGGTGTTGAAGTTGATCAGGCGCTGATCGCTTGACACTAGGGCCAAATCGCGATCCTCTTTCAGCACAGTTGCGAACAACAGCTTGCTGCCGCCGTAGATGGCGTTCTTCAGACGCTTGCGATTGGTCTTCGTTTCGTAACCCGCCAATGCCACACGCGCCACGCGGCCGTTCTCGAACACGAACAGCACGTCGGCCTTATAGTCCTCGGGGTCGATTACCCAGGTCACGCTCTCGTCAGGGTCCATCCCCAGGTCAGTGGGCAGGTACGAGCCCAGCTGCGCCGACTTGGTGTCCTCGAACTGCGCCACCTTGCACTTGTACACCTGACGCTGGTCGGTGAACACCAGCAGCTCGTGGGTGTTCGACGACGGGAACTCGATAAAGGGCTCGTCGCCGTCCTTGTACTTCAGCGTGGTGGCCTTGCGCAGCACGCGCTCGGTCATCTTCTTCAAGTAGCCGTCGCGCGAGAGCATCATGGTGACGGGGTATTCCTCCACCTCGGGCTCCAGACTGACTTCCACGATGTCGCCCGGCTCAACCAAGCCGGTTTTTCGCGGCGTGACGTGCTTCTTGTTCACCGCGGCAAGCTCGTCGCTGATGACCTGCTTGATCTTCCGCTCGCTGGCCAGGACCTCTTTCAGCTCGGCGATGTCGCCTTCCAGCTTCGCGATGTCCTTCGTGCGGTTGAGGATGTACTCCTCGTTGATGTTGCGCAGCTTCAACTCGGCCACGAACTCCGCCTGCACCTCGTCGATGCCGAAGCCCTTCATCAGGTTCGGCACAACCTCGGCTTCCAGCTTGGTGTTGCGGATGATGGCGATGGCCTTGTCGATGTCCAGCAAAATGGCCTCAAGGCCGTGCAGCAGATGCAGTCGGTCGCTTTTCTTCCCCAGGTCGAAGTTCATGCGGCGTCGCGTGGAATCCACGCGCCACGCGACCCACTCCTGCAGGATTTGGCGCACGCCCATAACGCGCGGGTACCCGTCCACCAGCACGTTGAAGTTGCAGGAGAACGAATCCTGCAACGTGGTGGAACGGAACAGCTTCGCCATGAGCAGCTCAGGGTCAACGCCGCGCTTCAGGTCGATGGCTATGCGCAGGCCGGAAAGGTCGGTCTCATCGCGGATGTCGGCGATTTCGCGCACCTTCCCCTCTTTCGCCAGCTTGACGATGCGCTCGATGATTATGTCGGTTTTCGTGGTGTAGGGAATCTCGTACACCTCGATGATACGCTCGTCGGGCAGGTAGCGCCAGCGCGAGCGGATCTGGAAGCTGCCCAAGCCCGTGTTGTAGATGCGATCCATCTCCTCGCGGCGGTAAATGATCTCGCCGCCGGTGGAGAAGTCGGGCGCAGGCATGTATTTCTGCAAATCGCAGTCCGGGTCCTTAAGGAAGTGTATGGTGGCTTCGCACACTTCGTTCAGGTTGAAGCCGCAGATGTCGGAAGCCATGGCAACGCCGATGCCCTTGTTCGCCGACACCAGGATGTTGGGGAACGTGGTGGGCAACAGGCGCGGCTCCTTCATGGCGCCGTCGTAGCTGTCCATGAAGTCGACCGGGTCCTTGTCGATGTCCTTGAAGATCTCGGCGCAGATAGAAGAGAGCTTCGCCTCTGTGTAACGCGAGGCGGCGTAGCTCAAGTCGCCGGAGTAGTACTTGCCGAAGTTGCCCTTGGATTCCACGAAGGGCGTGAGCAGGGCCTCGTTGCCCGTGGCAAGGCGCACCATGGTCTCGTAGATGGCCGAATCGCCGTGGGGGTTGAGCTTCATGGTCTGGCCGACGATGTTGGCGCTCTTCTGGCGCGCGCCGTTGAGCAGGCCCATCTTGTACATGGTGTACAGAAGCTTGCGGTGCGACGGCTTGAACCCGTCGATCTCCGGGAACGCGCGGGACACGTTGGTGCTCATGGCGTAGGGCATGTAGTTCACTTCGAGGGTTTGCGTGATGGGCTGTTCCAACACCTCGGAGTGCAGGCCGATCACGTTGGGGTTGTCCACATGCTTCTTCTTCGGTTGTGCTTTGGTCTTTCTTGCCACGGTCTCCCCTTGATGCGAATGGGCGGGCGCCGTCTTGCGCGCGCCCGCCGGTTTAGATCTTCAACAGCCTTGCGAAAGGCGCCTTATTGCAGGTCAAGCTGGTCGAGGTATTCCCTGCCGTGCTCGGCGATGTGGCGTTTGCGGCCCTCGTCGTCGTTGCCTAACAGCAGGTTGAACATGGTCTCCATATGCTCGACATCCTCGGGCTCCACCTTGATCAGGCGGCGCGTCTCGGGGTTCATGGTGGTGAGCCACATCATGTCGGGATCGTTCTCACCAAGACCCTTGGAGCGGTTGATGGAGCACTTCTGCCCGTCGATTTCCTTGAGGATGTTGTTCTTCTCAAGATCGGTGTAGGCGAAGTAGGTCTTCTCCTTGCAGTTGATCTCGTACAGCGGCGATTCGGCGATGTAGACGAACCCCTCGCGGATGAGCGTGGGCACCAGGCGATAGAGCATGGCCAAGATGAGCGTGCGGATATGATAGCCGTCGACGTCGGCATCGGTGCAGATGATGACCTTGCTCCAGTTCAGGTTGTCCAGGTCGAAGGTGCCAAGGTTCTTCATGCGGCGGTCGTTGACCTCCACGCCGCAGCCAAGCACGCGCAGCAGGTCCATGATGATCTCGGACTTGAAGATGCGCGGGTAATCCTCCTTCAGGCAATTGAGGATCTTGCCTCGCACCGGCATGACGCCCTGGAACTCGGCGTCGCGCGACGTGCGGATGGCGCCTGCTGCCGAGTCGCCCTCTACGATGTAGACCTCGCGGCGGCCCTTGTCCTTGGAGCGGCAGTCGATGAACTTCTGCACGCGGTTGGCCATGTCGGTCTTCTGCTGCAGGTTGGTCTTGATGCTCTGGCGCGTCTTCTCCGCGTTCTCGCGGGAGCGCTTGTTGATGAGCACCTGCTCCATGATCTTGTCGGCGGACTCTTTGTTCTCGATCAGGTACGTGCCCAGGCGTTCCTTGAAAAACGCCGTCATAGCCTGCTGGATGAAGCGGTTGTTGATGGCCTTCTTCGTCTGGTTCTCGTAGGACGTCTGCGTGGAGAAGCAGTTGGTCACGAGCACCAGGCAGTCCTGAACGTCCTGCCATTTAATGGCGCTTTCATTCTTGTTGTATTTGCCCTGCTGCTTGATATAGGCATCGATTGCGCTGGTCAGGGCGCTGCGCGCGGCCTTCTCCGGCGAGCCGCCGTTTTCCAGCCACGACGAGTTGTGGTAGTACTCCTGCATCTGGAACGTGCGCGAGAAGCACAGGCACGCGGTGATCTTCACGTTGTAGTCGGGCAGGTCATCGCGGTCGCGGCCGCGGCGGTCTGCCTGGATGAAGAAGGGCTCAGTCAGGTAGTCGTGGCCCACCTTCTCCATCACGTAGTCCTCGATGCCCTTGGGGTAGCAGAACTCCTCTTCGGAGAAGACGCCGTCCTGCCCCTCGATGCGAAGGCGGAACGTGACGTTGGCGTTGACCACCGCCTGACGGCGCATGGTTTCGCGATACCAGTCGTCAGGGATATCGATGGCGGTGAATACCTCCAGGTCAGGACGCCATTTGATGGTGGTGCCGGTGCGCGTCTCGTCGGTGGGCTCGACCTGCAGGGCCTTCTTCTTGGCGCCGACGACCTTGCCCTTCTTGAAGTGCAGCTGATACTTGTTGCCGTCACGCCATACGGTGACGTCCATGTACTCGGAGGCGTACTGCGTGGCGCATGAGCCCAAGCCGTTGGTGCCCAGCGAGAAGTCGTAGTCGCCGCCCTGGTTGTTGTCGTATTTACCGCCCGCATACAGCTCGCAGAACACCAGTTCCCAGTTGAAACGCTTCTCGGTGGGGTTCCAGTCAAGCGGGCAGCCGCGGCCGTTGTCCTCCACCTGGATGGAGCCGTCGACGAAGGCGGTAAGGGTGATCAGATTGCCGTAGCCCTGGCGCGCCTCGTCGACCGAGTTCGACAGGATCTCGAACGCGGCGTGAGCGCAGCCGTCAAGGTCGTCGGAGCCGAATATGACTGCCGGACGAAGGCGTACGCGTTCCTCGTCCTTCAACTGGCGGATGCTGTCGTTGCCGTAATTGACCGTGCTTTTTGCCATACCGTTCTTTCGCTTCTCGTATTCCCCTTGTGGTGTGCCTACCGCAAGTTACCACAAGGGTTGCCCGCCCCACAGCAACATCACGGCAAAAACATCGTACACCTGTTCGCTGATTGAAGCAAGTAGCGGTGAGGAAAGTGAAAAAAGCGCTCAGGGCCGCGCCCGCGCTATGCTAGCGCATTTCGCGAATGGTTTGCTGAAGCTCCCGTTTGCTGTGCACGTTCATTTTCATGTAAGCGTTTTTCGCATAGCTGCGCACGGTGTTCTCGGAAAGCACCAGCAGCTCCGCGATCGCGACTTTGCTTTTGCCCTCTGCAAGCATAAGAGCCACCTCGGCCTCACGGCGCGTCAATCCAAACCCCGCGATCAACCGCACGACGTCCCCGTCGTCTGCCGCATGCAAGACCGCCTCGCGATTCCGCTCCGACTCGATGACATCGCCCACAAGGCCCGACCTGCCATCGCCTTCCGCCCGCGCTTCGCAACGCTCGGCAATCGGCAGCTCGATGGCATCGCCTTCGCTGCCGGCAGCCGCAACGCCCGTGCGACCAGCGGCGCTACCCGTCGCGGCACAACCCGCAGGCCTCGCATCGCCTTCGCTACCTGCCCCGCCTTCGCCGGCCTCCTCGCCGGGAAAGCCCGTCAGCAACGCTCGAGAGCGCGGAACGTTGTCACCGAGCAGCACCGCGATGGAAATGGACAGCACGCACACCATCAATGCGGCCAACAGCGTCATCACCGAGCTTTGCGGCGCGAAAACCAGGATGCCCCAGCGCCCGACTTCACGCGAGAACAGAAACACCGCCCAGCACACGCCGAGCACCGCATACGGGTTCCACGGGGAATGGCGCGCGATGTCATAGCAGATGACCCACAAAATGCCGAGCGTCATGGTGTTGGCGATGGACACGAGCGCCGCACCGCCGGCAAGCCCCCACCATTCCAGCGTGGCCATCAGCACCACGCCCGCCGATGCCGCAACCACTTCGAAGCGCCACAGCGTCGCCGACGAAACAGCACGGCCGCGGCACAGCGCAGCCCACGCCCACACCCCGCACAGCACGACCACGCCACCTTGGTGCAACAACTGCATCCCCAGCGGCAATGCGATCGATTCACCGAACGGAAAACCTCGCGACACGCCCATGACCAGCATGAACAATGCCAATCCGGTCAGCAAACGCAAGAAATCGACGCGCGATTCCGCTCCATACGCCTTCGAGGCGATCGCAAACCCGGGGCACTCGCGCGACGACGAGATGCCGCCCGGAGCCTGCGGCCATCCGCGCTCGTCAGCCATACGCATCGACCGCCCGAAGCACACGTATGAAACCGTGGGCAGAAACACTCCGACCAGATAACACGTCGAGCGCGGCAAAGCGCCCATGACGAAACCGCCCAACGACCCCAATGCCAGCGAGCCCAACGCGCACAACAAAGCCGTTCGCGGACGCAAACGCAGGTAGAACGCCATCCACATACCGCCACCCCACACGATGCCCAGCCCCGCGCACGTGCACGCCGCGTACAGCACCGCATCGGAAGCAAGCGTCCCGTTCAAGAAGAACAGCACGCTGCCCAACGTCATGGCCGTAACGGAGAACCATTCGAGCGCCTTCGCGGACCCACGCCCTATCAAGCCACGCAGGGCGAACGCCACCAGCAAAACGGTGAACGCGATGCGCACGAAGTTGATGACGACGCTGACCAGCCCGGCATCGGACAGCATGTAATTGCCGTACAGGTTGCACTGAATCCAGATACGCACCACCGCAAGGCCGAAAAACGCAAGAGTACAGCCTTCGAACGCCTGATGCATCGCCGTGCGCGCAGCCGCCCTTTCGGCTGCGCGCGACCCGTCGGCATCGGTCCTGCGAACTTCGCGTATGTTCTCAAACTTGCTTCCCACTGAGCCCTCTCCCGGACTTCCCTTCTCCAACCCCCGCAGTATACCGTTTCCTGCAGCCCGCGATAAACAACGTAAACGCAACGCCAGGGTAAACAGCAAGCTGAAAGCACGACAACCCGCCTCAGTCCATTCACATCGGGAACCACGAAGGCGCCGCATCCCGAAGACCGGACCGCGGCGCCTTATCGACTTGCCATCTTCTTCTCTAGTCGCGGGCACGCAGGCGGAGACGATGCCGCGCAAACGATTGCGAGGACGTAACGGCTCGCTGACCCCTGCCGCATTCCGTCGACATGACAACCCCATGCGACGATTCGCCTAGCCCTGCCGCGCTGCCCGCGCACTCCCGCTGCGACAACCTTACGCGCTCAACGCCTCGCTCGCCGCGTTCGCGCCCGCAAAGCGGCCGGACGTGTAGGCGAAGTTCAAGCCGCAGCCACCCGCCGGATAGTCATCGTAGATGAAGGTACCGCAACACACCTCACCGGCAGAGTACAGACCGGGGATAACCTCGCCCTGTTCGTTCTTCACCTGGAAGTCGGTGTTGATGTCGAAGCCGCCGAACGAACCGTGGGTGCACACGCCCATCTTGAGCAGGTAATACGGCGCCTGAGTCAACGCCACCAGGTTCGCCGCGCCCTTCTTGAACTGCGTGTCGGCGCCCGATGCGACCATCTCGTTGTACGCCGCCAGCGTCTCGGAGCACGCCGCGCCGTCCACGCCCAGCTGCGCCGCTGCGGCCTCGACGGTGTCGCCCTTGGCGAACATGCCCTGCTCAAGGCCCATAGCAACCTTCTTCTTGAGCTTATCGGTCAAGCCGTCGACCATTGCCTGGTCGTACACGGCGAAGAACTGCTGGTCATCGAAGTGCGCCACCTGATAATAGATGTCGTGCGTCTGGCCGCCTTCATTCACGAAACGCTTGCCCTTCGAGTCGACCCACAGCGCCTTGGCGCTGATCAACTTGGATTGGCCAGGCTCGACCGGACACGCCAAAATGCCGTTCGTGCCGCCATGACCCGTGTAAGCCGCACCGATGTCCAGCCCCATCTGCAGCCCGGAACCGTCAAGGCCGATACCCACTTCCGTGTAAACGCCAACGTAATCAGGGCAATACTTCGCAATCATCTCGGGATTGCGGCAGAAACCGCCCGACGCGATGATGACGGCCTTGGCGTTGTAGATGACCTCCTTGCCCGCCTTTTCGGCACGCACGCCCACGACGCGACCCGTCGACTCGTCCACGATGAGCGCGGTTGCATCGGTATCGAAATGGAAGTCCACGCCCTGCTCCTTGGCCAGCTGCGTCACGGCCTTCAGCGCATCGTCGGCGTTGTTCTTGCACATGTGCCCGCGCTTGACCTTGTCCTTGCCGTTGCCCTTGATCTCATCCTTGAACGGGACCTTCAGATCCTCACGCAGCCAGTCGATCGTCTCGCCGGAGTGGTCGGCCATGAAGCGGTTCATAGCCAAGTCGACCTTGTCGGCGTTGCGCGTGAGCAGATAGTTGTAGTAGTCATCCGGGGTGTCGTCGATGCCGAGCTCCTTTTGCTGCACCGTGCCCGAGCCGTAGAACGTTCCGAGCGCAAGCGAGCTGGAACCGCCCTGCCAGCCAAGCTTCTCGATGCACACCGTCTTCGCGCCGTTTTTAGCGGCGAAGGCGGCCGACGTGGTACCCGAACCGCCTGACCCGACGACTACTACATCGTAGACGTACTGCGTAGCGCCCTTCGAGCAGCCGGTCAGGTTGCCAAGCGCGATGGTTGCCAGCCCCAGGCCCGCAAGGCCGACGAACTGGCGGCGGCTCAGGCCGCGACGTGCGTCAAGCGTCATATCGTTCGTAGTCATTCCGCTCCCCCTAGCTCTGCTTCGCGCTCATGTAGTCGCTGTACGACATCCAGCCATCGGGCACCTCGGCCTCGGCATGGCACTGCGTGCAGTACATCACGGACTCGGAATGCGCCTTATGGCATTCGCCGCAGTCGATATCGCCATGCTGCTGCACA
The DNA here is from genome assembly GCF_003474385.1 of Eggerthella sp. AM16-19. Classification (NCBI taxonomy): domain Bacteria; kingdom Bacillati; phylum Actinomycetota; class Coriobacteriia; order Eggerthellales; family Eggerthellaceae; genus Eggerthella; species Eggerthella sp. AM16-19. Next base: position 25,590 of record NZ_QUCY01000003.1, on the reverse strand, counting down.
TGCGGGTTGAACGCCATATTGCTGGTGGATTCGGTGAGCTCGTCGCGCGTCATGTTGTGGCACGACTCGTTCAGGCAGAAACTCTCGTTGTATTGGAACGTATTCTCGGCAACGGGGTCGGTGAAGTCGTCGGACACCCACGCGGTGGCCTCGGCGACCTGGTCGTCGAGCTTCGCCTCATGGCAATCCAGGCACACTTTGCCCTGCTTCGCGTGAACCGCCGACAGCATCGACGAGTTGCCGGATTCATATGTTTCCACGTAACGGTCCATCGGCTTGTGACAGATCGCGTTGCAGAAGCTCGGCTGCTGATGCCATACCCAAAAGCCCGCACCCGCAAGCGCGATCACGACGATCGCGACAACCGTGACGATGAGTCCCTTGCGCCCTTTTTGGGCGTTTCCAGAGACATCCGTTTTGCTCATGGCCCTTCCTCTCCCTCGTGAAACCATGCAAGATCCTCGCGCATCCTTGCGGAGGACATAGCGAAGGATAGGCTGCGGACAAAGCGACCAGCAGACACGAAGCAGGGTGGTTTACCAGGCAATTTCGAAAACGGGTGGGCAAACGGGTGGGGCAAAAGGGCGCCATTTCGGGAAAAGAACGTCCCAAGCGCTTCCCGACATCTCGGAACCGGGCATATCGGGGGGAGCGGGTTAAACACCAAGAAGCGCCGCGAGAGAACGCGGCGTCCCTCGAGTTGCAACCCGCACGGACGCCTTGGGACGCCTTGGGAGGACACTTTGGGGACGTAGCATTCGTAGCATTAAGTGTCCGGAAACGGCAGCGCGTACAAGCCCGACGCAATCTCGGACACTTAATGCTACGTCCCCAAAGTGTCCGAAACGTCCGGGACCGCGGTTGCGGTTACGCCAGCGCGACTTCTCGGGTTGCGATGCGGGCGGTCAGCGCGGGGGTATGGGAAACCAGCAGCATGCCGGCGTTTTCGCGGGCGGCGTAATCGAGCAGCACGTGCCAGATGTGCGCCTGGGTGACCGCGTCGAGCATGGTGGACACCTCGTCGCAGATCAGGTAGCGCGGGCACGTGGCCAGCGCGCGGGCGATGCAGAAGCGCTGCAGCTCGCCGCCGGACAGCTCATGGGGGTAGCGCTGCAGCCATTCGTCGCGGATACCCAGATCGTCAAGCAGCTGCTGTGGCACCTCGCCTGCCTCCGCCAGCGTTTTGCGCATGAGCAGGCGCGGGTCCACCGCCTGCTCGGGATGCTGCTGGATCAACTGCACCGGGCACACGCCGCGACGCGGAAGCGGCTGCCCATCCACCAGCACCTGACCGGTTTGCGGGCGCTCAAACCCGGCGAGCACGCGGCACAGCGTGGTTTTGCCGAACCCCGAGGGCGCCTGCAGCGCCACACGATCGCCAGGTTTCACCTGCAGGCTGAAACCGCTGTACAGGGGCTTTGCGCCGGGATACCCGAACGTGATGTCTCTGGCCTCTAGCATGCGCCGCCTTCCTTCCCGTCGAAACCGCCTTCACCCACGCCCGCGCTTTCGCCCACGGCGAAATCGTGCTCGGGGAGGGCGTGCCACAGCTCGCGGGTGAACGGATGGCGCAAAAGGCCGGGGTCGGCGAAGCTCGCCGTCGCGGTCTCCTCCACCACGGTTCCGTCCTTGAACACCGCCACGCGGTCGGCCACGCGCAGCGCCAGCTCGATATCGTGCGTGATCAGCAGCACGCCGTTGCCCTCGTTGGCGAAGGCGCGGAAATCGTCGAGCGCGCGAACCGCCAGGTCAAGGTCAAGACCAGGCGTAGGCTCATCGGCCACGATCACGCGCGGCGAGTCCATGAGCGCACAGCACAGCAGCACGCGGCGCGCCATGCCGCCCGACAGCTCGTGCGGGTACAGGCGCGCAACCTCGGGGCCCAGCCCATAGCGCTCGAACAGCTGCGCGCGGCGCGTTTTGAGCTCGGCCTTCGACAGGTCGTTCGCAAAACCCTCGACCTGCTTGCCCACGCGCATCATGGGGTCCAAGTGGCTCACGCTTTGCGGCACGAGCGACAGCCCGTGCCCGCGCAGTGCGCGCAAACCCGCCGCATCCATGCGCTCGCCGTCGAACCAGATGCGCCCCGTCACCGTGGCGTTGGGCTCGAACAGGCCCAAAACCGCATCGGCCAGAAGCGTCTTGCCCGAGCCCGACGCGCCCACCACGGCCACGATCTCGCCCGCATGCACGGCGATGCTCAGCTCGTGAAGCACCTGCACATCGTGCTGTTTCGCCTGGAAGTACGGCGCGTCCTCGTCGTACATGCGGAAGCTCACGCTCAAGTCCTCAACCTGCAGCAGGTGATGCCCGCCGTCGTGGCTCGACGTGGCCGCATGCGTATGATGGTGGTGCAGCTGCGCACCCTCGTGCGCGGTGCGCTCATGCGCCAGCTCGGCGGCTTTGCCCGCCGATGACGCCTCCATGGGCGCACCGCCGTTCATCTTCGTCATCATCTTCCCTACCTACTTTTGCGCGGTATGCGGGTCGACCAGCTTGCGCAGGTTCTGCCCGGCCACGTCGAACAACAGCACCGTCGCCATGAGCGCCAGGCCGGGGAACACCGCCAACCACCAGGCGCCCGTGGACAGATAGCTCATCGATTCGCTCAAGATCACGCCGATGGCCGGTTGCTCGGGCGGCAGGCCGAAGCCCAAAAACGTAATGGACGCCTCATGCAGGATGGCATGCGGGAACAACAGGATCAAGCCCACCACGAACTGCGGCAGCACATACGGCACCATATGGCGAAGCGCGATGCGCGCCGGGCTCTGCCCCAGCTTACGCGCAACCTCGACGAACTTCGATTGGCGGCATTGCAGCACCTCGGCGCGCACCACGCGGGCGAGGCTTGCCCAGTGCGTCACGGCAACGCCGATGGTCACGCCCCAAAAGCCCTTCCCCAGCGCGAACGAGATGAGCACCAAAAGCACGATATGCGGAACACCCATCATCAGGTCGATCATCCAGCTGACCACCGCGTCCACGCGCTTGCCGCCGAGCGCGGCGGCACAGCCGAGGATCAACGCGATCACCGACGACACGGTGGCCGCCAGCAAGCCCACCAGCACGCTGGTCGAAAGGCCGACCAGCGTGCGCGCCAGCATGTCGCGGCCCATCCAGTCGGTGCCGAAGGGGTGCTCGAGCGAGGGCGCCAGGTTCTTCGCGGTGAAATCCGTGACCGTTGCCTGGCCATACAGCGCGATGCCCGCCGCAACCACGGCCAGCAGCGCAAAAGCCGCCAAAACGCACGCCGCCAGCGTGGCCGTGCGGTTGCCCGCCCTGCGCTGCGCGGGGGCATGGAGCACGTTCTCCATTACGCCCTCCCTTCGCTCACGCGCATGCGCGGGTCCAAAACGCCGTACAGGATGTTCGCCAGCAGGTTGCCGCCGAATATCAACGCGGCGCTGACCAGGGCGATCCCAGCCAGAAGCGCCACGTCGCCGCCCAGGCCGGCGGTGACGGCCGCCTGCCCCAGGCCCGGATACGAGAACACCTGCTCGACCAGCACCGACCCGCCGAAGATCTCGGAGATGAACGCGCACTGCAGCGTGACCGCCGGCAGCGCCACGTTACGCAAACCATGGTGCAAAACCACGCTCAGCTCCGACTCGCCGCGGGCGCGCGCGAAGCGCACGTAATCGCTTTCCAGCACGTCGACCACTTTCTCGCGCGTGTGCAGCGCGATGTTGGCCACGCCCGTCACCGAAAGCGTGAGCGCTGGAAGCACCAGGTGGTGCGCCGCGTCGGCAAGCGTCACATCTGCCGCCGACACGCCGATGGGCACGGAGAACCCGATGGGGAACCACCCCAGCTGCACGGCGAAGATCATGAGGATGAGCAAACCCAGCCAAAACGTTGGCGTGGACGCCAGCAGGTAGCAGTAGCCGCGCACCACGCGGTCGACCGCACCGCCGCGGCGTGCGCCAGCAACGACTCCCAGCGCGAAACCCAGCACGCCGCTGATCAGCCACGCGATGCCCATGAGCGCCAGCGAGTTTGCCGCGCGATGCGCGATCACCTCCGACACAGGCGCGTTGAACCTGAGCGACGTCCCCATATCGCCGTGCAAAAGCGCGCCCGCCCAGTTGGCGAAACGCTCCCAAAACGGCACGTCGCCGCCCCAATAGCTGGCCAGCTGGGCGCGCTTGGCCTCCGACATGTTCACATATGCGGCCTGCCCCACGTTGGCCTGAACAGGGTCGATGGGCGAGGCGCTCACCAGCGCGAACACCACCAGCCCCACCGCCAACATGAGCAGCACGAACCGCACGATATGTCGGGCAAGATACTTCGTCATACCTACTTAAGTCCCAAATCTCGAAATCTTCCCCGGAAGCCCTTTGGCTTCCAAGCTCAAAACCTTTTCAATCGCCGAAGGAGCCTGCGCGCAGCCCGCCTTCAGGCAGGCGAACGCGCCGCCCCAAGCCAAGCCGCTAGAACCGCAAAAGCGGGGCAAGCCCTACGGCAAGCCCCGCCACTACCGGCGAACAGGGGACGGAGGCGCGTTCGCGCGCCCCGCCCCCGCGGCGTTCAGCCGGTTGCTACCAGTTCCACTTATCGACGTTGTTCACGATCGACCAGCCGTGACCATGCGGATGCGGCTTCTGCTCGGCAACCTTCAGGCCCTCGGCCACGAAGTACAGGTGGTCGACGTTGGCGAACCACACCCACGTGGCATCGCCCTGCGGCGCCGGACCGTTTTCACCGTCCCACATGGCCAGCTTCCATTCGTCATACGAATCGGCGACCACGGGGTTGGCCAGTGCGGCGTTCAGGTGCGCATCGACCACGGCGTTCTCGTAGCAGGCGTAGTTGCCGTTGCCCATGGAGTAGTTCAGGTTGTACACCTCGATTGGGCTGTTGGAACCCCAACCCCACACGACCGGGTCGCTGAACTGATGCTGGTAAATGTCGTCCCAGCTTGCGCCCTTCGGCGTCACCTTGATGCCCAGCTCATTCATCTGGTTGGCGAACTCCATGGCAATGGCCTGGCGCACCGAATCGGAGGACGAATAGTACAGGTCGAACGCGGCCGTCACGCCGTCCTTGGCGCGCACGCCATCGGCGCCGGCTACCCAGCCCGCCTCGTCGAGCAGGGCCTTTGCGCGAGCAAGATCCTCTTCGCATTTCATGGCCTCGGACGACCAGGGCATATGGTCGCCCACGCTGTAGGCGATCTGGCCGTAGCCGTTCAGTACGTTGTCGATGAGCGTCTGACGCTTCACACCGTAGTTGATGGCGCGGCGCAGCGCCAGGTCCTGCGTGACCGCGTTGCCGGCGGGATACTCCTCGCCCGTCTGCTTCTTGGTGGCACCCGGCGCGATGGTGGGCAGAGAGATGCCGCGCGAATCGACGGAAGCGCAGTTCAGCAGGTCGTAACCCTTCGGCTGTTGGTCGGCGAAGGTGGCCGTCGTGAACGCGACGTCCACCTGGCCGGAACGGGCGGCCGCCAGGCTGGCGTCCTCTTCCATGAACACCACCACGACGCGCTCGATCTTCGGCGCCTCGCCATAGTAGTCGGGGTTGGCCTTCAGGATGACCTGCTGGCCGCGATCCCACTGCTCGATCATGTAGCGGCCGCTGCCCACCGGGTTGCTGCCGTAGTCGGCATCATGGCCGCCATCAGGCACGATGCCGATAACCGCCAGCGTGTACAGCAGCGCATTGAACGGCTTGTTCAGATGGATCTCGCAGATCTCGTCGTCGACGGCGACGGCCTTGTCGACCATGGTCAGATCGCACTCGCTGGCCTCGTTGTTGGCAACGCCGTTGATGGTGTAGGCCACGTCATGGGCGGTAACCGGCTTGCCGTTGGTGAACTTGGCGTCGGTGCGGATGGTGAACGTCCAGGTCAGGCCGTCATCGCTGCACGAATAAGCCGTTGCCAGGTCGTTCTCGAAGCCCATGTCGGCCTTCGTGGTCAGAAGCGTGGACTGGATGAGCGGCTCGTGCACGTGCTCGCCGCAGCCCCAGGAAACGAACGGGTCGAAGCCGGCATCGGGCTCGCTGCTCACCGGCATGGAGACGGTAACCTGAGAGGCATGCTCCCCGCTAGCGGCGGAGCCGGAGCCCGCATTGGAACCGCCGGCGCAGGCGCTCAGCACGCCGCCGAAGCCCACTGCAGCGGCGCTTACGCCCGCCACCTGCAAAAACGTACGCCTGGAGAAGCTCTTCATCAAGAAATCCTTTCATCGACCAGGCAAAGGCGCGCGACGTCTGCGATTTCATTGCGCGCCCGCCTGGTGTTACGAGGTGAAATTCCGTAACACACTATAGCAGACGCGCCCGCCGATTCGATGTTACGAATCTCAAATTCGTAACTCCTTCATGCGAACGGCCCCGAAACGCCGGCACCCGGTAGATTTGCGTAAGCGCAATACCCGGCGAACCGACCCAGGTGGGGCGGGCGCGAGCAAACGCGCGCCGCAGTCGGTAGAGCCCCATGCGGGCAAACATCGCGAGAAACGCCCACCGACAGCACACGCCGGCAACACGCGGCGAAGCGCCACAGACGAAGCAGCCGCGCTATTCCCTGTCCGCCGTCGGCACTTCGCCCGTCTCGATGATGTGCAGCAGCGCGGCCTCGTCCAGCACGGGGACGCCCAGCGCCACGGCCTTGTCGTACTTGCTGCCCGCCGCCTCGCCGGCAACCACGAAGCTGGTCTTCTTCGACACGCTGCCCGACACCTTCGCACCGCGGGCCTTCAGCGCCGCACCGGCCTCGTCGCGCTTCATGCCGCTTTGCGTCAGGCTGCCGGTCAGCACGAACGTCAGTCCCTCGAGCGTTTGCGGCAGCGCGTCGGCGGCCTGCGCGTCCACGTCGTCGGCCAGGCGCACGCCGTGCTTCGCCAATCGCTCGATGACCTGCACGTTGTCGGGCGTGCGCAGGAACAGGTACGTGGAATGCGCGATCTTCGGGCCCACGCCGTCCACCGCCGCCAGCTGCTCCTCGGTAGCCGCCATCAGCGCATTCATGCTCGGGAACGCGCGCGCCAGCGTTTCGGCCATGGTTTTGCCCACGTGACGCATGCCCAGGCCGAACAGCGGGCGGGCGAACGGACGAGTACGCGACTCGTCGATGGCCGCCACCAGCTTCTTCGCGATGGTCTGCCCCAGGCAGATCGGCTCGCCTTCTTTGTTCGTGCGGCCCGTCTGCAGCTGCGCCAGCTCCACCTCGTCGAGCGTGTAGTAATCCGCCACGTCGCTGACGCGGCCGGATTCCACCAGGCGGCGCACGATCTCCTCGCCCATGCCGTCGATGTCCATGGCACCGCGGCTAGCCCAATGCAGCAACCGCTCAAGCGCCTGAGCAGGGCAATCAATGGAAATGCAGCGATAATCGGCCTCGCCGTCCTCGCGGACCACGGGGCTGCCGCAGCTCGGGCACTCCTTGGGCATGCTCCAGGACCGCGCATCGTCGGGGCGCAGGCTGAGCACGGGGCCCAGCACCTCGGGGATCACGTCGCCGGCCTTGCGCACGATGACCGTGTCGCCCACGCGCACGTCCTTGCGCAGCACCTCGTCCTCGTTATGCAGCGTTGCGCGTGCCACGGTCGAGCCCGCCACCAGCACCGGATTCATCTCCGCCACCGGCGTCAGCTTGCCCGTACGGCCCACCTGCACGGTGATATCGCGCAAAAGCGTGGTCTTCTCCTCGGGCGGGAACTTGAACGCGATGGCCCAGCGCGGCGCGCGGGCCGTGTAGCCCATGGCCTCCTGCTGCGCGAACGAGTTCACCTTCACTACCACGCCGTCGATGTCGTAGGGCAGCGCATCGCGGCGCTCCAGGCTTTTGCGGCAGAACTCGTGCACCTCCTCCGCGCTGGTCACCAACGCGATGTCGGGATTCACATGGAATCCCGCCTCGCCCAGCCATGTGAGCAGGTCCCACTGCGTTTCCGCCACCAGCTTGCGCTCGTCGCCCACGGCATACACGAACGTGGACAGATCACGGTGCGCCGTGATCTGAGGATCCTTCTGGCGAAGGCTGCCGGCGGCTGCGTTGCGCGGATTGGCGAACGGCTGCTTGCCGTTGGCCTCGGCAGCTGCATTGAGCGCTTCAAAGCTAGTCTTGGGCATGTAGCATTCGCCGCGCAGCTCGATGGAAACGTCGGTGTCACGGATGCCGGCCATGGCGCCGTCGCGCAGACGCAACGGCACATCCTTCACTGTGCGCACGTTCACCGTGATGTCCTCACCCGTGGTGCCGTCGCCGCGCGTTGCCGCGCGGATAAGGCGGCCGCCCTCGTAGGTGAACGCCACCGACGAGCCGTCGATCTTCAGCTCGCACACCAGCTCGGGGATGGTGCCGAAGAATTCCTTGACGCGCGCCAGCCATTCGTCGAGCTCCTCGGCGCCCATGGCATCGTCGAGCGAGTACATGCGGCGCTCATGCTGAATGGGCGCGAACTGCTCGCCCACGTAACCGCCCACGCGCTGCGTGGGGCTGGACGGGTCGATGAGCTCGGGGTGCGCCGCCTCGAGCGCGCGCAGCTCGCGCATCAGCGAATCGAACGCGGCGTCGCTGATGGCGGGCGCGTCCTTGGCGTAGTACAGATAGCTGTTGTGCTCGATCTCGCGGCGCAGCGCCTCGATGCGCGCCGCCGGATCGCCGGTCACCTCCGCCAGCGCCTCCCCGCTTAGCAGGGACTGCTGCTCGATGACCTGGTTGCCCATTTGGTCGCTTGCGGAGTTGCCCATCTGGCCGCCCGTCAGGTCGCTTGCCCCGTCGGTCGCTTGCCCGTTCGCCCGATCGCTCATCTGGCCGTCCACCTGCTCATTCGCCATCTCAAGCCCTTTCGCTCGCCGCTTCGTCCACAGCTTCTGCCGCTGCCCCGTTCGCAGCTCCATCTGCCACTTCGTCCGGCACGACGCCGCGCAACCGCGCGATGCCCGCCGACAAGAAAGCCTCGGGCACATGCCCGAGGCCCATTTTTCCGTTGCGATTTTATCACGCGCGCGCAGCGCCAGCCGAAACCCGACGCAGCCCACATGCCTTTGCCCGACCGCCAGCCAGAGCGCTACCGGACGAACACGTCTTCCCCCGGCGCGCCGGCCGACCCGCTTTCCTACTTACCCGCGGGCAAACCCGCAGCGCTACATAGCGATATAGCGGCCCGTGTTCCAGCCGTACACCATCAGGGTTGCAGCGCGCACCAGCAGGATGATGGCCAAGAATATGCTGAGCATCTGGGGCATGACGAAGAACGCAATGCCGCACAGCACGTTCAGCACGCCGCTGAACAGGGCCCATCCCCACATCGGCACGCCCCAGCCGTGCGCCTTCACCGACGCGATTACCTCGAACACGCCGAACGCCACGAAGCACACGCCCACCAGCCACGGCACCACCGCGGAGAACGCAAGCGGATGCAGCAAGAAGATCAGACCTAGCAGCACGTCGATGATGGCGTAGGCAAGCTCCCAGCCGCTACGCGGCATGATATTGCGCAGCCTGATGTAGCTGATGATGTCAAACACGCCCGCCACCAGGAAGAACGCGCCCACCACGGCCGCGATGGTCACGATGGTCAACCCCGGTGCCAACATGCAGAAGAAGCCGGCCGCCGCCAAGGCGACGCCCGCGAAGATCAATCCCCAATCGTGCTTGCTCGCGCTCATGATGAGCCCCTTTCCCCGATAATCTTTCACGCAAGACGGGCTTGCCCGTCGTTATCGCACTAGGCGGGCTCTCCGCCTCTTTCGCGATAGATGGACACTCCGCCCCTATCGCCTTGGGCGGGCTCCCCGTCCCCACGCTATTTCTTTATTGTACCCAAGGTCGCGCAGGTGCGGCAATCGACGAACGAACCGTAACGAGAACGTAGCCCACAACCACCGCAAAAGGCCGCTTAACGCGCAAAGCGCCCCGTTCCAACTGGAGCGGGGCGCTTTCGCCGAGTTCTCATGTTCGCCGACCTGCAGCTTTCGCCGCAAACAGGCAGCTTGCGTTTCCTAGAAGTTGAACATTGCCGTAGACAGGTAACGCTCGCCGGTGTCGGGGAGCACCGCCACGATCAGCTTGCCCTTGTTCTCGGGACGCTGCGCCAGCTTCGTTGCGGCGGCAACCGCGGCGCCGGAGGAGATGCCCACCAGCAGGCCATCCTTACCTGCCAGCTCGCGACCGGCCTGGAACGCCTCCTCGTCGGTGATGGGCATTACCTCGTCATAGACCGACTGGTCCAGCGTGTCGGGCACGAAGCCCGCGCCAATGCCCTGGATCTTGTGCGCGCCGCCATGGCCCTCGCTCAGCACCGGGGAGCCGGCGGGCTCCACAGCGACCACCTTGATGTCGGGGTTCTGCGACTTCAGATACTTGCCCGTGCCGGAAAGCGTGCCGCCGGTGCCCACGCCGGCGACCAGGATGTCCACCTTGCCGTCGGTGTCCGCCCAGATCTCGGGGCCGGTGGTACGCTCGTGGACGGCAGGGTTGGCCGGGTTCGTGAACTGGCTGGGGATGAACGAGTTCGGGATCTCCTCTGCCAGCTCGGATGCGCGGGCGATGGCGCCCTTCATGCCCTTGCTGCCATCGGTCAGCACCAGCTCGGCGCCATATGCCTTCATAAGGTTGCGGCGCTCGACCGACATGGTTTCGGGCATGGTGATGATGATGCGGTTGCCGCGCGCAGCAGCCAGCGAGCACAAGCCGATGCCGGTGTTGCCGGAGGTCGGCTCGATGATGACGGTGTCGGCATCCAGCTTGCCTTCGGCCTCGGCCTGGTCGAGCATCGCCTTCGCGATACGGTCCTTCACCGAGCCGGCAGGGTTGAACAGCTCCACCTTGCCCACGATGGTGGCCTCAAGGTTATGGTTCTTCTCGTAGTTGGACAGCTCCACCAACGGGGTGCCGCCGATCAACTCGGACACGCTCTTGTGGATGGTCATGATGTTCCTCTCTCGCTTGTCCGCCGTTGATTGCCACGTGCGGAACGCCATTTTCATGCCTGTTATCCTACTATGTCTCTAGGCAATGTCAATATCTATTTCAAAATATTATCCCGTATTTCCGGTGGTTTGGTGGGTTATATGCCGTTTCTCCAGGTAAATAGCGAAAAGGGCGCAAGCTTGAACGCTCACGCCCTTCCGTTAGATCGAATAACTGTCCGCTGCAACCGCCGAATGCTCGTCGATGATGCTCTGCAGCGTGATACCGCCCAGATACTCGTTGATCACCTTATACAGCCCACGCCATACGCCCAGCTCCATACAGGGAACCGGCATATTGCAGTCGAAGGTGTCATCTTCCAGGCACGATGCCGGCGCAAGCGAGCCCTCGGTGACCCGCAGCACGTCCAGCACGGTGATCACGCTAGCCGGCTTCGCCAGCTGATAGCCGCCGGCGGCGCCGCGCACCGAACGCACCAGCTTCGCCGTGACCACGTTCGACACGATCTGCTCCAGGTACTTCTTCGAGATGCCCAGCGATTCGGACACTTCCTTCAGCGACACGGGGCCACCGCCGTCGTGTTCCGCCAGATACAGCATCAAACGAACCGCGTACAGACCCTTCGTTGAGATTTTCATGCGCGCTGCCGCCTTTCTTCCACAGAGGCAAGGCGTCAGCGGCTCAAGCGCCGACGCCGTTGATTGCAACCCTTATAGTATACCCTCTCCACCTAGGGAATATGCTGTGATTCAGCTAGCGTCGGGGCGCTTTCCCACGCGATCCGTTGCCTTTGCCGCCGCGGCCACCGGAAGCGCCCCTGCCACCCGAACCCTGGCCGCGCTTGCCGGCACCAGCCGCGCCATGGCCGCCGGAGCCCCGGCCGCCTTCACGGGCCTTCGCCCCTCGAGTCGCGTTCTTCGCGCCCGCCACGCCCTTCTTCGCGCCAGCGCCGTACCCGCCTTCGCTCTTATAAGGCCTGATCAGGCACTTCGGCCCGAACCCGATCAAGTCGGCGCGACCCGCCTTGCGCAGCGCCTCCATCACCAGGTCGTGGTTCTTCGGGTCACGATACTGGATGAGCGCGCGCTGCAGCGCCTTCTCGTGCGGGCTTTTCGGCACGAACACGCGCTCCATGGTGCGCGGGTCCACGCCCGTGAAGTACATGGCCGTGGACATGGTGGACGGCGTGGGGTAGAAATCCTGCACCTGCTCGGGATTGAACCCCATGTCGCGCACGTATTCCGCCAGCTCGATGGCCTCATCGAGCGTGCTGCCGGGGTGCGACGACATCAGGTACGGCACCACGAACTGCTTCAGCCCGCAGGCGTCGTTGGCCTGCTGGAACAGCTTCACGAACTTCTCGTACACCTGATGTTGCGGCTTGCCCATCACGCCGAGCACGGCGTTGGAAACATGCTCGGGCGCCACGCGCAGCTGCCCGCTCACATGGTGCTCGCACAGCTCGCGCACGAACGCCTCGCCCTTGGCACGGTCGGCTAACACGTAGTCGAAGCGGATACCCGAGCGCACGAACACCTTCTTCACCCCCGGCAGTTCGCGCAGCTCGCGCAATAACTGCAGGTAATCCGTATGGTCGGCGTTCAACTTGCGGCACGGCTGCGGCGTCAGGCAATGCTTGTTGCGGCAGGCGCCGCGGCGCAGCTGCGCATCGCACGCAGGGTGGCGATAGTCCGCCGTGGGGCCGCCCACGTCATGGATGTAGCCCTTGAACTCCGGGTCGGCGATCATCTGCTTCGCCTCTTCCACGATGGACTCATGGCTTCGCACCTGCACAATGCGCCCCTGATGGAACGTCAGCGCGCAAAACGCGCACTCGCCAAAGCAGCCGCGATTGCTGGTCAGGCTGAACTTCACCTCGCGGATGGCCGGGATGCCGCCGGCTTCCTCGTACATGGGGTGATACGCGCGCGCATACGGCAAACGGTACACCGCGTCCATCTCCGAGGTGGTCAGCGGTTTACTCGGCGGGTTCTGCACCACGAACTCATGGTCGGAATATGGTTCCACCAGGCGTTTTCCCGTGAAGGGGTCGCTGTTGCCGTACTGCACGTTGAAGCTGCGGGCATACTCGAGGTTATCCTTTTGCATGCTATCGAACGAGGGCAGCAGCTCGTAATCGTACACGTGCTCAAGCGTTTTCGCGCGATACACCGTGCCGTCGATGAACGTGATGTCGGACACGTCGAGCCCAGCCGCCAGCGCATCGGCGATCTCCACGATGGAATGCTCGCCCATGCCGTAACTGACCAGGTCGGCGCCGGAGTCAAGCAGGATCGAACGCTTCAGCTTGTCAGACCAGTAATCATAATGAGCCAAACGGCGAAGCGATGCCTCGATGCCGCCCAGCACGATGGGAACGTCCTTGTACGTACGGCGAATCAAGTTTCCGTAGACCACCGCCGCGCGATCGGGACGAAGCCCCATCTCGCCGCCGGGCGAGAACGCATCGGTGCTGCGATGCTTCTTGGCAACCGTGTAGTGGTTCACCATCGAGTCCATGTTACCGGCGGAAACCAAGAAACCCAGCCGGGGCCTTCCCAGCACCGTGACGCTTTCCGGGTCGCGCCAATCGGGCTGGCAGATCACACCCACCTTATAGTGGTTTGCCTCAAGCAGGCGCGTGATGATGGCCATGCCGAACGAGGGATGATCGACATATGCATCGCCGCACACGAACACGAAGTCGCAACAATCCCAACCGCGCTTCTCCATATCGGCACGGCTAACCGGCAAGAACGCACTGCGCGGAGGCAGAGATGCTTGCAGTTTCGCCTGCTTGGCTGCTGGCGCCGCCACGGAACCGCCGCGCGATGCGCGCGCTTTGCCCTGTCCACGCGAGCTTTGCGGCCTGCCTGAATCTCGGGAGCATTGCGGTTTGTTCGACTTGAACGCACCCTGCGGCCTGCCCGAGCCGTGCGCCTTCTTCGAGCCACGACGGCCCGCGTCAGCGTTAGCGCCTTCGCACGGGCGCCCATCCTCGCGCAACGCATGCTGGGAACCCTGCTTCCCCAACTCGTTTCGTTTGCCCTGTTTCCCTAGGCTGCGACGAGCTGCGCTCACGCTATCCTGCGCGCCTCCGCGGCGCGACGGCTTGCCGCTTCGGCTGCCGGCTTGCCCATCGGATACGCCACGCGACCCTTGGCCTCTATTCCCTTGTTTCACGGAACCGCCTATCTCGGCGCCCCGTTGGACGCCATCTCGAACGGCATGGAGTCATCCTGACCGCGCCATGCCGGAACGTCGAATTGCCTTGTCCAGTATCCCACGGCACGCGCCTGCATCACCACCGCGAACGCCGATGCCGCCGAAACCACCACAGCCAAGGCAAGGCAGACAACGACTAAGCACATGCCCGCAGCGACGATAAGCATCATGTCAGGCGCGGTACCGTTGGAGAACAGCCCATACGCCCCCACGCCGATAACGCCCCCGACCAAAAGCGACCCGACAATCCCCGTCACCACCGCAGGCACGATGGCGAGCACAATGGAAAGCCCGAGAACCCGCAGCAAGCCCTTCATGTCGTGGCGCATCATAGCCCACAGACGCGGAACCTGAAAACCAGGCCCCAACCTGCCATAGATGCTCGCACGCATGGAGGCCACCAGGAAGAACATGACGGATGCCAAGGAAACCGCAAGGCTGAACAGGGAATACACCGGGCTCACTATCGCAGCACCGCCGGCACCGCCCCAAACGGCATGCGAAACGTTGCTCAAACCGCGCCCCGCAAGCGCATCCCAGCAGCCTTCAAGCGCACCCGGGATCACCACGCAACAGACAACGCAAATGGCAAGCACGATCAGCCCGCGGCGATACAGCAAGCCGTCCTCGTTTCCGAAGATTCGCGCAGGCATGGGCATATGCACGCCCCATGCGATGTCGCGAGCCCAGCCGAACGCATAGCCCAACAGCACCACCGGGCCGAACACCGGGATGAACGCGATAAGGCCTAACAGGAACATCTTCCCCAGCCAGCCCTGTGAGCTCTTCACATCGTTCCATGCGGCGCTGAAATACCCTGTCTGCATGGCGCTTCCTTCCCGTCGTACCTCTTTGTGCGGTATACCATAATCGTCTTCCCGGAACGTTACACGCCCTACGCGGGCAACACCGCATCCGTAACCATTCTGTTGCGTTCCGAAGCAGGAATGCAAGCCCAAACAAAAAAGGACCCGCTGCAAGCAGCGGGTCCTGTAAAAGCAGTCGGAAGGCTGAATTTACTTCAGGGTCACAGCAGCGCCGGCCTCTTCCAGCGTCTTCTTGATCTCCTCAGCCTTGTCCTTGGCCACACCCTCCTGGATGGTGGAAGGAGCACCCTCGACGGTCTCCTTAGCTTCCTTCAGGCCCTGGCCGGTGATCTCACGGACAGCCTTGATGACAGCGATCTTGTTGTCGCCGAAGCCCTCGAGCACGACGTCGAACTCGGACTTCTCCTCAGCGGCAGCAGCGCCAGCAGCCGGAGCAGCGGCAACAGCAACCGGAGCAGCAGCGGACACGCCAAAGGTCTCCTCGATGTCCTTGACCAGCTCAGAAGCCTCGAGCAGGGACATTTCCTTCAGAGCCTCGATGATCTCTTCGCGAGAAACAGCCATGTTAGTTTCCTTTCAAAGGGGCTGGATCATCCTAATGTTCCAGCCGAAATTTCAAATGCATTACGCGGCACGTCTTATGCCGCAAGAAGCTTGCTTACGCAACCTTCTGATCGGCAACGGCCTTTGCGACCTGAGCCAGGCCACGCGGCACACCGTTGATAGCGGTTGCCAGACCCTGAGCCACACCGTTGATGGCAGCGGCGATGTGAGCGTACAGCTCCTCGCGAGAGGGCAGGGAAGCGATGGCCTCCACCTCTGCGGCGCTGACTGCAGCACCCTCCATCAAGCCACCCTTGATCTGCAGGTTCTCGTTGGACTTGGCGAATTCCTTGACGGCCTTCGCGGCAGCAGCCACATCGGAACCGGCGAACACGAATGCGCTCGGGCCATGCAGCATGTCGTCCAGCGTAGGCAGCTCGGCCTCGGACAGAGCGATGCGCATAACGGTGTTCTTGTACACCTTCATGCATGCACCGGACTCGCGGACTGCGTTGCGCAGAGCCTCGACCTCCTTGACGGTCAGACCGCAGGCATCGACGACCCACACAGCACCCGCACCCTCCAGATCTTCCTTGATCGCGGACAGCATGGATTGGTTCTTTGCGTTCGGCATTGTTACACCTCCTTCTTCTCAAACTCGGGTTCCGCCCCATGCGGGTGGAGTCGCGCTTGAGAAGAAGAACGACCCCTGCCGTCCTAAGACACAGGGGTCGTTGAAGTGCGATACTTAACAACCACCTCGGCGGGCCGCAATTGCTTGCGATTGAACCTTTCGGTGCCTGCTGTCTCGGGCAGCGGAACTAGTGTTGTTGCTCCGTCTTCTGCTGGTCGGCCGTTTCCGCGGTTCGTTCAACCGTCTTTGCGGCCTGCTCAGAAGACGACTTATCTATAGTATCAGATTTATTCTGCGTGTCAACAAGTTCTTGGACGGAATTTGTGGTATCGCCGGCGATGTACTTGAAGGTGATGGTATCGCCTTCCCTATAGCCCACGATACCGAGCTGCGCAGGCAAGGCGAAGTCGTAGATGCCCTCAACGCCTTCCAGCGTCACATAGAAGTGGGAGTTGCCGTCCAAAACCGCTTGCGTCATGCTGCGGATCGCGCCCGTCTGCTCCTGCATGTTGGCCTCCGCGGCATCGCCGGAAAGCGTTCCGCTGGTTGCCAGCATCGCCTGGTAGGACTTCTGCGTCTCCGCGACCGTATCGCCCGTTGCCACGTTCTGGTAATGCTGGATGTCCACCATCGCGAACTTCTTCACGGTGCCTGCATTATCCTTCAGTGCCATGAAGTACGTCGGCTGCTCGGACACGTTGATCAGGATGGGGAACGTGGCAGAGTAACGCAGGTTCTGCACCGCGCCCTCGGCCGACTGCATGGCCGATTCCTCGGTAGCGCCCGCCACCGGGTAGTAATGGGATTCAGCCGTGCGCTGGTTCACCAGCACGAAGCCCACGATGGAGTTATCCGCCGTGGCCGACGTCACGCCCGTGTACACCCACACGTCATCGTCCTTGGCGATGTAGTTGTAGCCCACGTTGTCATCGGTGCCCGGCGTGGTCTGCACCACGTTCTTCTGGCCCAGCCAGCTGTTCAGCCAGCCGTCCTGATACTTGCCCGACCAGTTGTACTGCTGGATAAGCAGCTCGGCCGGATAGGCGCGGTCGACCCACTGGGGCACATCGTCGATGGCCAGGTCCGTGCACTCGCCCGTGGTGGCGTTCACCATGACCACGCGCTCGATGGTGGTGCCGCCGAACAGGCCGATGGTGCGCGTTTGCACCGGGCAGACCCACCAAGGCTGGCCGTCCTCGTCGATTTCGAACGACTTCTCATCAAACATGTAGAAGGGGTACTTCAACTGCACGTAACGGTCGATATTGCGGGCCAAAGGCTCGGAACGCGAATAGAAGATCGCGCGGTCGCCCAGCTTCACGATCTGCGCATCCTGCGTGGTCATATCCACCAGCGCGTACGCCGGGATGCCCTGGGCTCGGTTCGTCAGCCATTTGAACAGGTCGGCATAGCCCAGCGGGCTCACGCGCACGGGCGTGCCCTGGTAGTTGATCTGGCTATACGTGCCCGCGATCTCGAACTGGCTGACGTACTCGGGAATGTTGCCCATGGCGCGATTGCCCAGCAGCGCCGCCGAATCGCGGTCGATGATGGGGATCTCGGAATAGTCGACCTGCTGGATATCCTGCGCGAAGTCAGCGTCCTGTGTTTCCAGCACGCTAGCGTACTTGGCAGCGTTGCCAGGGAACACCGACAGCGACGCCAAAGCACCCACCACGCCGACCAGCGCGATGGCCACGGGAATCCACGACGCCACCTTGAACGCCTTCGCCTTCGTGCGATTGGGGTCGACCTTGCTGTTGCCCGTTTCGTACGTGCGCGACTTCACGTTCCACAGCAGGAACAGCGGCAGAAGGATGAACACGACTACGAACATCCACGTGTCCACGCTGTGGATATTGATGGGCGGATGGAACCACCAGTAGGCCGCCGCCACGATAAGCAGCACCAACACCGCGGTGATGATGAGCGCCTTCTTGCCCATCTGGCCCATTTTGTCGCCGAATGAGAACCCGGGGACGCCCCCGCCGTTGCCGCCCTTGTTGCCGCGGCCGCCGCTGAACGCGGTGAACGGGTTTTCGGAACCTTGGCCGCCAGCACCGTTGCCCGACGAACTGCTGGCACCCCCTTCGCCGGAGGCGCCAGCGGGCCCTCCGAAGCCTGCGCCCATGTCGAAGCCCGATTGCTTCAGGGCATCGATGAGCGACTCAAAACCGGATGTCTGTTTCACGGCATCCCTTTCTCCATTGATGGATGAACAATGTTCCACATTGTAGCGGAACGCATCCAGCTTCCCTTGAAACCGAACGCGTTCCGTTACCTTTTATATTCGTTGCGATGACGGCCGGTCAACGCCGCGCCCCTCCGGGAAGCGCGGCGCTCTCCCCTTGGCGAAGCTCCGCGTTCGGCCGTCGCCCTTATTTCGCCAGCTGGCGAAGGACGTACTGCAGAATGCCGCCGTGCTCGAAGTACTTGCCCTCGGTAGGCGTGTCCACGCGGACCGTCGCCTTAAAGGCGACCTCGGACCCGTCGGCCTTTTTCGCCATAACGTCCACCACGCGCGGCTCGGGCAGGCCCTTCGAGAAGTCCACGGCGCCGACCGTATACTGCTCGGAGCCATCCAGACCCAGGCTTTCGGCGCTTTCACCCTCTTCGAACTGCAGCGGCATCACGCCCATGCCGATGAGGTTCGAGCGATGGATGCGCTCGAAGCTTTCCGCGAACGCCGCGCGGATGCCCAGCAGCATGGGGCCCTTCGCCGCCCAGTCGCGCGAGCTGCCGCTGCCATACATCTTGCCGGCCACCACGACCAGCGGCACATCGGCCCGCTCATAGTCCATAGCCGCATCGAACAGCGGGGTGATCTCGCCCTTCAGGAAGTCGCGCGTCCAGCCGCCCTTCTTGCCCTCCGCAAGCTTGTTGGACAGCTTCACGTTGGCGAACGTGCCGCGCATCATGACCTCGTGGTTGCCGCGACGGGCACCGTAGGTGTTGAAGTCCGCCGGAACGACGCCGCGCTCCTCCAGGTACTTCGCCGCCGGGGAATCCAACGCGATGCTGCCCGCGGGCGAGATGTGGTCGGTGGTGATGAAGTCGCCCAGGAAGGCCAGCGCACGCGCATCCTTGATGGGCTCGGCCGGCGCAGGCTGTGCGCCCATGCCGTCGAAGTACGGCGCGCGGCGCACGTACGTGGAAGCCTCGTCCCACGCGAACGTGTCGGACGGCTCGCTGCCAAGCTGCTGCCAGGCGGCGTCGCCGTCGTACAGGCCGCGCGATCCCTCCTCGAACAGCTCCTTCGTGGCGAAACGCTCCAGCAGGTCGGCGACCTCGGCGTCGGTCGGCCAGATGTCGGCCAGCTTCACCGGCGTGCCGTCGGCGCGCTCGCCCAGCACGGCGTTGGGCAGATCCACGTCCATGGTGCCAGCCAGCGAGTAAGCGATCACCGTTGCCGGCGCGCCCAGGTAGTTCTGCGACACGTCAGGCGAGATGCGGCCCTCGAAGTTGCGGTTGCCCGAAAGCACGCTGGCAAGCTCCAAGTCATCGGCGATGTCGTGCAGCGCCGGCAGAATGGGGCCAGAATTGCCGATGCAGCTCATGCAGCCGAAACCGCATGTGTAAAAGCCCAGGTCGCGCAAGCCATCCATCAAGCCGGCATGCTCAAGCAGCAGCTCGGTGGCATGGCTGCCCGGAGCCAGGATGCACTTCACCCACGGCTTGGGCTTCAGCCCCGCTTCGGCAGCCTTCTTCGCCACCAAGCCAGCGGTCAGCATCATGGACGGGTCGGTGGCGGTGGTGCAGCTGGTCACCGCGGCGATGGCAAGCGCACCGTGGCCCAACTCGCATACATGGCCGTTCACGTCGACCGTTTCCTTCTTACCCAGGTCAAGTCCGCGATCGGCGCAAATCTCATGGAAGCGCTCCTGCGCCTGCTCAAGGAAAATGCGATCATGCGGGCGCGACGGGCCGGCGATGCTGCGCTTCACGCTGCTCAGGTCCAGCTCGACCACGTCGGCGTACACGCGCTCGGGCGCCTGCGGGTCGTTCCAGAAGCCCTGCGCCTTCGCGTACTGCTCGACCAGCGCCACCTGCTGCTCGCTGCGACCGGTCAGGCGCAGGTACGCCAGCGTCTGGTCGTCAACGGGGAACAGCGTGCAAGTGCTGCCGTATTCCGGCGTCATATTGGAGATGCACGTGCGCTGAGTGGCGCTCAGGCTGTCCAGGCCAGGGCCGAAGCACTCGACGAAGCAGCCGACGACACCCTTCTCGCGCAGCATCTTCGCGAACGTCAGCGCCACGTCCATGGCCGCGACGCCCTCGGACAGCTTGCCCGCCAGGCGCACGCCCACTACCTTGGGAACCAGCGTGGTGATCGGCTGGCCCAACGCCGCCGCCTCGGCCTCGATGCCGCCGACGCCCCAGCCCAGCACGCCGATGCCGTTGGCGGTAGGCGTATGGCTGTCCGTGCCAACCAGGGTGTCGAAGTACACCGTGGGGTTCTCGCCCTCCGGCGTTTCCACACCTGCGGCCGTGGAGGTCATGGCGACCTGCGCGAACTGCTCGATGTTCAGCTGATGGCAGATACCTGCTCCCGGCGGGACGATGCGCACGTTCTGGAACGACTTCTGCGCCCACTTAAGGAAGTTATAGCGCTCACCGTTGCGCTGGAACTCCAGCTCCATGTTCTTCTCCATGGCGCAGGAGCAGCCCGCCACATCGGCGATGACCGAGTGGTCGATGACCAGGTCACAGGGAATCTGCGGGTTGATCTTCGCCGGGTCGCCGCCCAAGTTCGCACAAGCTTCGCGCATCACGGCGAAGTCCACGAACACCGGCACGCCCGTGAAGTCCTGGAACAGCACGCGCGCAGGGCTGAACTCGACCTCGCTGCCCACCTCGCCTGCGCAACCAGCCTCGATCACGCGTTTGGCCAGATCGGAAGCCGCCTCCGGGCTCTCGGCGTTGCGCAGCACGTTTTCGAGCAGCACCTTCAGCGCATACGGAAGCTTCTCGGAGCCCTCAACCTGCTCAACCGGATAATAGGTGTAAGCCGCATCGCCCACGGAAAGGGTAGCGGCGAACTTCTCGTTCTTCATATCGTCCCCTCTTGGTGCGTGTCGCACCCTGATATCGATCTTGCTGAACACGATTCAGCCGGCAATCTCGCTCACCGGCGAAAGCCCTAGCGGGAATCGGTTTCTGCCAGCAGCTACGCGCGTCGGCGAATCCCGCTTGGTTATCAGGCATTAACCTTCAGTCGCACTCGCCGATGGGAACCCTATTGGAAATCGGCGCCCACCGGCAACTGCACACGCCGGTTGAAACCTACCCGAAAATCGCCGGCAACCGATAGTCATACACGCCGGCAGGAGCAAACCCGACAATCAACGTCGGCCGGCTGCCGTGCACGCAGGATGAAACCTACCTGCCACCAACTTAAACCGGCAGCAGCACCTCCCAGCTCAAACCCGCTACGGGAGTGAGCACGGGCCGGCACTCCGCTTCGCACGGCACGCCGGCCAACGCCGACCGCACGATTACGCCTGAGCCTTGATGGCGGCAATGAGCGCCTCGGTGAACCCGGTGCAGCTTGCCGCAGGGGCGCTGCTGCCAGTGGCCTTGCGGATGTCACCCGTCAGCACGGAACCGTCTGCGTACACGGCGCGGACGCCGCGACGGATACGCTCGGCGATCTCCAACTCCCCAAGATGGTCGAGCATCATGGCCGCGGACATGATCTCCGCGGTGGGGTTCGCCTTGTTCTGGCCTGCAATGTCGGGAGCGGAGCCGTGCACGGCCTCGAACACGGCGTATTCCTTGCCGATGTTCGCACCCGGGGCGATGCCCAGGCCGCCGACCAGGCCAGCGGCCAGGTCGCTGGCAATGTCGCCGTACAGGTTAGGGAACACCACCACGTCGAACTGCGCCGGATCGATGACCATATTCATGCAGAAGGCGTCGATGATGCGGTCATCGAACTCAACCCGACCCTCGTACTCCTTGGCAACCTCACGCGCCGTGCGCAGGAACAGGCCGTCGGAATACTTCATGATGTTGGCCTTATGAGCAGCAGTGACCTTCTTGCGGCCATGCTTCAGCGCATACTCGAAGGCATAGCGCACGATGTTCTGGGTAGCCGTGACGGAGATGGGCTTGATGGAGATGCCGGAATCGGGGCGGATAACGCCCGCGCCCTCGTCCTCGCAGAACTTGATGAGCTTCGAAGCCGCCTCGGAGCCCTCTTCGAATTCCACGCCTGCATACAGGTCCTCGGAGTTTTCGCGAACGATAACCAGGTCGACGTCATCGTAACGGCCACCAGCGCCGGGCATGGACAGCACCGGACGCAGGCACACATACAGGTCGAGCGTTTTGCGAAGCGCAACGTTGACGCTGCGGAAACCGGTTCCAACGGGAGTGGTGCACGGGCCCTTGATGGCAACCTTGTTGCGCTTCACCGCCTCGATGGTCTCATCAGGCAGCGGAGTGCCCGTTTTCTCGGCGCATGCCGCACCGGCCTCAGCGACTTCCCAAACGATATCCGCACCTGCAGCTTCCACGACCTGCTGCATTGCAGCAGACGTTTCCAAGCCGATGCCGTCGCCCGGAATCAAGGTTACAGTATGCTGTGCCATTGCCACTCCTTCTGTCCTGCGCCGCAGCGCATACGGGTTGAAAGAAACAGGCTGCACCGCAACGCGGCACAGCCCGAGGTTCCAAGCTTATTGCCCTTGAACGTTGTCAATGATGGTTTGCGCCTTGCGCTTCAAGGCACCCCTGCCATTATGCGCATCAAACGACATACGTTCAACAAGTGCTTCCTTAACGTGCTCCGAAAGCTTGCCAGTGGCGAACTCCGCAACAGCATTCAGCATGTCGTTGAACTCGACATCGCCGTGATAGCACTGGATTGCTTCGTCAATGAGCGGCCAGGCGTTCTCGCTGCGCTTTTCGGTGGTGGCACCATATGCGCAGAAGAAGCGCATAGCAGCCAGGCGAACGAACCCGTTCTCCTCATCGAACAGCGCATTCTCGGCACCGGCAAGCGCCTTGTCAGTGCAGCGCGATTCCACCGGAACGAGCGCGGTGAGCGCATCCAAGCTTTCCCAGCGAGTTTGAGCCTCGGGACGATTCAAGGCATCGATCAAATCGGACGCATAGGGAACGAGCAACTCGGGGCTAACCTTCGCGATAAACGCCAGCGATCCCGCGGCATTCTGCCGATTGCGACGCGAAGAGTCGCCTAATTGCTCGACCAATCGCTTGAACTTGTCCTCATTCGTAAGCGCCTCACGCGCCACGAACTCGATGACATCCATGCTTCCAGCCATGTGGTAATCCTCCATACCGCCTAGTATTTTCCAAGGTCATTATACCTTTTTGGAATTACCAGCCCCGCATTCAGCGCAGAATTAACACGGCGGTAAACTGGGTTTTACGGGGTTTTGCGGCGAATAGCTTATCAGGCAAAGTCTGCGCGTCTGCGCGTCTGCGCGTCTGCGCGTCTGCGCGTCTGCGAAGAAGCGTAATCGCCTGCCGCCAGAATCGACCCGCAACTCCAAATTTCACCAAAAAGCGACATGCCGTACCCTGACGCCCACAAGTAAGGCAACGCAAGCCGCTTTGCCATTGCGCAGGATTACGCAATCTCCGAAAGCGAACCACAATGCCGCAGTGGCAATCGTGGCAAAAAGGCAGAACGTATTTCGAGCAAATTGACACCTCGGTCACATATTCGCGAGTCAAAATTCGCAACCACTGAAAACCCCATTCAGAGGACGAATATTGTCACCAAGATTCCGACTCCTTTTCCGACACAACTCCAGCATTTTTCCGAGTTCAATTCCCCAACGGCGCTCAGTAAACACCAACAGAGGCTTTCGAACGAATCTCGTTTGAAAGCCTCTCGGAGTTCATGAAGAAAAAACGGCCAGGGCCAAAGCCCTAGCCGTTGACTAAAATGATCGGAGCCAATTTGGCATAACTACTTTAGAGGTATTCGCAATCAACACGAAAAGCTATTCGCAACACCAATGCAACCGAATAGCATGCATCGCGTCTTACAAAGAATTATGCGCGCAGGTCAACGCCCAACTCGGCATTCACCAAATCGAATGCCGCGTCGATGGCCTTGTCCATGTCGTAGTACTTGTACCCACCCAGGCGGCCGGCGAACACCACGTCGCCCTCCTGCTTGGCGAGTTGCTCGTACTGCTCGTACAGCGCGGAGTTGCGCTCATCGTTGATCGGGTAGTACGGCTCGTCGCCGGGCTTCCAGTCCGCCGGATACTCGCGCGTGATCACGCTGACCGGCGAGGACTGCGACTCGAAGTGCTTGTGCTCGATGATGCGCGTCCACGGCACCTCGCGCTCGGTGTAGTTGACCACCGCGTTGCCCTGCCAGTTCTCGCACTCGACGGTCTCAGACTCGAAGCGCAGGCTGCGGTACTCCAGCGTGCCCAGCTTGAAGTCGAAGTACTCGTCGATGGGGCCGCAGTAGATGGTGCGGTCGGCGATGCCGGGGTTCTGCTCGCGGAACTCGCGGTATTCGGTGGACAGCAGGATCTCCACGTCACCGAACATGCGCTCGACCATGGCGGTGTAGCCGCCCATGGGGATGCCCTGCCAGCGGTCGTTGAAGTAGTTGTTGTCGTAGGTCAGGCGCACCGGCAGGCGCTTGATGATGCTCGGGGGAAGCTCGGTGCAGCTGCGGCCCCACTGCTTCTCGGTGTAGCCCTTGATCAGCTTCTCGAACACGTCGCGGCCGATGAGCGACAGCGCCTGCTCCTCGAGGTTCTTCGGCTCGCCCTCGCCGATGAGGTCGGCGGCCTCGGCCTTCTGGCGCTCGATGATCTCGACGGCCTCGGCCGGGGTGCGGATGCCCCACATCTTCGAGAAGGTGTTCATGTTGAACGGCAGGTTGTACAGCTCGTCCTTGTAGACGGCCACGGGGCTGTTCACGTAATTATTGAACTCGGAGAATCGGTTGACGTAGTCCCAGACCGGGCGCAAGGAGGTGTGGAAGATGTGCGCGCCGTAACGGTGCACGTTGATACCCTGCACGTCCTCGGTGTAGATGTTGCCGGCAACATGGTCGCGGCGGTCGATGACCAGACAGGTCTTACCGAGCTTGGCGGCCTCATGGCAGAACACCGCCGAAGAGATGCCGGCGCCGACAACCAGATAATCATAATGGGACAGCTTCATGCATTTCCCCTTTGAGTTAAGTAACGAATAGTAGTTACTTTCATGGTACCAAATGCACGAAAAGCCCCGACCCAGGCAGGACTGATTACACGGAGCGCATACAGCGCAGAACCGAGCAGGCGCGCAGCGCCCGAACGAAGGACCGCCCGGCAGGGACGCCCCTCCGGGCGGGCCCCCGGCACCGCGATCGGCGGATATCGCGCATGCGCCGCCGTCGGCCGAGCCCCGGGACGCGGAAAGGCGCCTTCAGGCGTCCCCCAAAACGCGGAGGGGCCCGCAGGGGGGACCTCCCCCTGCGGGCCCCTCCC
>NZ_QUCY01000029.1:5673-30657 GCF_003474385.1 Eggerthella sp. AM16-19 | reverse complement strand
AGAAAACTTGTCTTACGGGTCTTGACTACTCATAGCTGGTCTCTTTCATATCGCGCGCCGCACGTGTTGCCGCGGCGCTTCCCGGCGGCGCAGGGGGCGTGCCCCGCGTTTCCGTACCATTCTTGCGACACAACTATACTCGCATTGCTGCCCGTGTTCGCTTCCCGTCAAAAACACGTTACTTGCCAACATCGGGGCTGATAGGGGTGGCGGTACTGCTATACTTGTGCGCGCGAAAAAGCCCGAAGGGGCCGGCGTGCGCCGGCTTGAGGGAGATGGGCGCCGCATGCAGCGCGGGCAATGCCTGCAAGCTGCGGCGTTCTGGGCAGTACGTGAGAGAGTGGGCGAAAGAATGCTTTTGGCAATCGACGTTGGCAACACGCAAACCGTGGTGGGCGTGTACGAGGGGAAGAAGCTGAGCCATCGCTGGCGCGTGGCCACGAACAAGCACCACACGTGCGACGAGCTGCGCGTGAAGCTGATTCCGCTGCTGAATTCCGAGGGCCTTTCGTTCCAGGACATCGGCGGCATGTGCCTGGCATCGGTAGTGCCGGCGCTGACCGATGCGTGGTGCACGGCGGCTAAGCAGATGCTGGGGCATCGCGCCGTGGTGTGCTCGGCCGAAACGGCGGGCGACCTGTTCGACGCGTCGGGCTATCCGAATCCGCGCGAGATCGGTGCCGACCGCGTGGCCGATGCCGTGGCCGCGCGCAGTCTGTACGGCGCGCCGGTCATCGTGGTGGACTTCGGCACCGCTACTAATATGGAAGTCATCGACCGCACGGGCAGCTTCGTGGGCGGCGTGATTGCCCCGGGTGTGGAAACCAGCTCGTCGGCCCTGTTCAGCCACGCAACGAAGCTGGGCGCCATCGAACTGGTGAACCCGCACGTGTCCATTGGCCGCAACACGCAGCAGGCCATGCAGGTGGGCATCGTCTACGGCGAGGCCGATCGCGTGGATGGCCTGGTCAACCGCATTTTCGACCAGCTGGGCTACAAAACGGCCGTCATTGGCACCGGCGGGCTTGCCCCGCGCGTGTCGCCGCTGTCGCGCACCATCAACGAGGTGAACCAGGACCTTACGCTTGAGGGCCTTCGCCTGGTGTACGACAACTACATCGCGCACGATGAAACGGGCCCGTACGGCCGTCCGAACGAATAGCGAACGCGAAGCCTCAAACGGCCCGGGAAACCGGGCCGTTTTTGCGTCTGGGCGGGTTTTCGGAAGCGCGGCTTGCGCGGGCGTGCGAAAGGGGCGATGCGCCAAGTGCCGAAGTCGTTGCTTGCGAAAGTGCGCGGAAGGCTGTTGTTCGACAGGTGGGAAACGCGGGCATAAGAAGGCATCACCAAGCATTTCATCAGGCAAAACGCTAGCGAATCACTAAGACGTCACCAATTGCGATGACACCTTTCGCTTCGCCTGGGCGCTTTGCGAATCGCCAAAAAACGGGCGATGGCCACGCCGATATTTCACCCGAGAACGGGCGTTTCCCGCGTTGCGGTGCTGCTCCTAGAATTTCGGTCGTGCCCTGCAAGAGGGACGGGGCGCAAGATAGAAGGGGGAACCGAGCATGAACAACGTTGACGACATCGAAGTAAGTGCGGCGGCTCAGAACGCATCTGAACCGAGGCCGGAAGATGGCGCAGCCGTGGCTGCGGCCAAAACCGAAGACCCGGCGGCGGCACGCTTGCGCGTTGAGCGTGCGTTGACCGCTAACCATGCGAACACGTTGCCCATGCTTGAGATTCTTCGCGCATGCAACGAGGCGCGTCCGTATCGCGATATCGAAGACGACGTCTACGACCTGCCCGTGATGCAGTTGAGCCACCAGAACGCGCATGCGTTGTCGCTGTTGCTCGTTAAGGCCGGCGCGCTCGAGCAGATTCCCGTCGAAGAGCCGCAACCTGCAGAATCCGCTGCCGCAGGCGTTGACGCTTCTGCTGGCGATGCGCAGCCCGCTCTGGTCGATCAGCCGGTGGACTACTTGCTCGTCATCACCGAGGCCGGCCGCGAGGCGCTTGCGGACTTCGATCCCGTGAAGCGCTATGGCCGCATGCTTGCTGGCGAGCCATCCAGCTACCGCGCCATTTATCGCAAGGTCCTCTCGCTGTGCGAGCAGGGCATCTCCATGGACGACATTGAGCAGGCGTTGGCGGGAATCCCCGCCATGCGCACCCCGAAAACCGTCTATGCCGGGCATTTCGTCTCGAACCTGGAAACCGTCGACGGCATTCGCTGGGCCGACGGCCTTTGGACCATAACCACCCACGGCCAAGCCATGGCCGAAGTCTGATAACCCCTCGGGCACCCCTCCCCCCCCCCCTCTTGCCCGAGGGGCCCTTCAGCCGGAATTCCGGCGACATCCATTGAAAGCGCCGTCGCAAGTAGCAGGCGCCGCAAAACATCTGTTCAAGGCATTCTCCCGGTAATGCCCAGGGCCGCTGCGGCGAAAATCCGTGCGGACGGGCCGCCGAGTGAAGAAAACGAGAAAAGCAAGAAAAACGAGGAGGAGAGCATCACATGACGAACCAAACGATGACACGTCGCAGCTTCGTCAAGGCGGCAGGGGCTTTGGGCGCTGCAGCTGGCCTGGGCATTCAAGCCACAGGCTGCTTCACCAAGGCCGATTCCGCTTATGCCGAGCAAGCGGGGGAGGAGAAGATCTACAAGACTTCCTGCCGCGCCTGCATCGCATCGTGCGCGGTTTTGGCGCACGTGCGCGACGGCCGCGTCGTTAAGATCGAGGGCAACCCTGAAAGCCCCATGAGCCAGGGCGGCGTGTGCGCCAAGGGCCTGTCCGGCATCCAGGCGCTGTACAACCCCATGCGCAACAAGTACCCCATGAAGCGCGTTGGCGAACGCGGCACGAACAACTGGGAGCGCATGAGCTGGGACGACGCCCTGACCGAGATTTGCACTGAAATCAACCGCGTGTCGGACAAGTACGGCAGCGAGGCCATCAGCGTTTCGACGGGCGGCGGCGGCAATCCCCACTTCTCCAATGTCAAGCGCTTCGGCGAGGCCATCAATACACCCAACGTGTGGGAGCCGGGCTGCTCGCAATGTTATCTGCCGCGTATGGCGGCATCTATCTTGGCCTACGGCGCTGGCAAACCGAACAACCTGAGCTTCTCGGACTCCAACGGCTGGGACTTCTATTTCGATGACTGCAAGGTCACTACCATCGTGCTGTGGGGCACCGACCCGTCTAACTCCTCGGTGGCCACCGGCGGTCGCTGCCTAGCCGAGCTGCGTGCCCGTCCGCAGGGCCTACGCACTGTGGTCATCGACCCGCGCTACACGCTTGATGCAAGCAAGGCCGAGGTGTGGCTGCCCATCCGCCCCGGCACCGACGTGGCGCTGCTTCTGGCCTGGACGCGTTGGATCATCGACAAGAAAAAGTACGACGAGCAGTTCTGCAAGACCTGGACGAACATGCCGTACCTTATCAACCCCGAAACGCGCCTGACACTTAAGGCGACCGAAGCGGGGCTTGAAGGCACCGACAAGGATTACGTCGTGTGGGACGCCAACACCAACCAGCCTGTTGTGGTCACGGATTTCCCGATGAATACCGATGTCGACCCCGAGCTGTTCGGCACGCACGTTGTCAACGGGCTGGAGTGCAAGTCCGGCGGGCAGCTTCTCAAGGAAAGCTGCGAGGAGTGGACGCTTGAGAAGGCGGCAGAGATTTGCTGGCTTGACGCCGCCCAGATCGAGAAGGCTCTGGAAATCTACACCGATCCCGATGGCCAGTCCGCTATTATGCAGGGCGTTGCCATCGACCAGTACCCGCAGTCTCAGCAGTCGGCCTTGGGCGCGCTGAACCTTGAGTTCCTTATGGGCAACGTCGAGAAGCCCGGTGCGATGCTGCAAAAGTTCGCAAGCGCCCCGTGCAAGGACCAGTTGGGCAACACCCCGCGTCTGCTTACCGAGGCGAAGGTCCGCAAGCGCTGCGGCTACTTGGAGCACAAAGGCCTCATCTGCTGGGACATGGCGCACATCCCCAGCGTGCTGCGCGCTATGCAGTACGGCGACCCCTATCAGATTCACATGTGGATCGAGCGTTCGGGCAACAAGCACGTGGTGCTTGGCAACTCAAGCTGTCTGGACGAGGTTGTCCCGCACCTGGACACGGTGGTGCACATCTTCATGTATCCCACGGCGTTTTCCGTCATGTGCGCCGACTACCTGTTGCCCTGCACCGAATGGCTTGAGACGAACCTGCCCATCCCGCAGCTCAACACCATCGTCATGCGTCAGGCCGTCACCCATCTGTTCGAGGGCGTCGAGGAAGGCATCATCTGGACCCAGATCGTGCAGAAGTGCGCGGAGCTGGGCAACAAGCACTGCCCGAAGGCGTTCGACAAGGACGCTTGCCATACCACGCCGTTCTACAAGAACGAATACGAGAAGCAAATTCAGCATCTGAACAAGCTGGACATGACGTGGGACGAGGCGTGCGAGGAAGGCGTCATCAAGTGGGCCGAGCCCGAGGAGTACCGCACGTACTACACCTACCTCAATGATGACGGTACGGGCAAGCCCAAGGGCTTCGGCACGCCGTCGAAGAAGCTTGAGGTGTACTGCGAGTCCAACATCATCCTTGGCCGCACGGGCTACCCATGGGCGCAGTGCGACGAGACGGCGCATCTGACGCTTGAACCGGCGTCGAAGGATTACGAGCCTTTGGCCTACTACGAGGAGCCGGCGGAAAGTCCGCTGACCGATACGGAATATCCGTTGGTTTTGACCGAGGGCCGCTTGCCGATGTACCACCACGGTACCCTGCGCAACGTTCCGTGGCTGCGCGAAATCTACCCCGTGCCCGAGATGTGGATCCACCCCGACGACGCCGCGAAGTACGGCATCTCCGACGGTGAGTGGGTCGACATCGAATCGCGCCGCGGCAAAACCCACGGCCGCGCCCGCGTTACCACCGCCATCGCGAAGGGCGTGGTGTACCAGGAGCGTTTCTGGGCACCTGAACTGCTCGACTCCGACCACCCCGACCAGGCTTACAAGGTCATGAACATCAACGTGCTGACCAAGAACGACCCGCCGTACAACCCCGAGTACGGCACCTATACGCTGCGCGGCTTCCAGGTGAAGGTAAGCCCCAGCAACGATGCCATCCTCAACGAGGTGTGGACCGAGCCCGAGCAATTCGAGCCGTGGCTGCCCGAGTATTCCGACCCCACCGACGACGTGTTCGATTACGGCGCGCCTGCGAAATAAGGAGCTATGACCATGTCCCATAACTGCATCGTCGTCAACCTCGATCGCTGCACGGGCTGCTTCGGCTGCGAAATCGCGTGCAAGATGGAGAACAACGTGGCCCTTGGCCAGCGCTGGAGCAAGGTGCTGACCGTTGGACCCGTCGGCGAATATCCCAACATGACCCGTTATGCGCTGCCCACCATGTGCCAGCAGTGCAAGGAGGCACCCTGCGTGCACGTGTGCCCGACCGGCGCGAGCTACCGCGACCCCAACACGAACATCGTGCTGGTGGACAAGGAGAAGTGCATCGGCTGCAAGTACTGCATGATGGCGTGCCCTTACGGCGTGCGCAGCTGGAACAAGACCGAGAAGTGCGTTGAGAAGTGCACGCTGTGCGGCCAGCTGACCAGCGCCGGGAAGCTGCCGGCCTGCGTGAAGAGCTGCTCTGCGGGCGCGCGCTTCTATGGCGATCTTGACGACCCGAACTCCGACGTGTCTAAGGAGCTGGCCAAGTACGATGACTCGGCCATCCACACGCTCGAAGACCAGGGCAACGGCCCGTGCACGCACTACATTCTCAGCACATCGATCGGCGAATGGCAGCAACGCGTGAAGCCCCGCACGGCTCCGCAGACTGCTGCGTATCCCGAAGCATAGAAGGGAAGGAAGCAATGGAAATCCAATGGTCGCTCGTTCTGTTCACGGCCATCTCGGGCGCGGGTGCATGGCTGTTCGCCTTCATCGGCCTCAACGAGTTCCTCGGCAGGGCGCGCAATGATAAGGGTCTTATGGTCGGCTGCGTTTTGGCCGCCGTGTTGTTGGCCGTCGGCGGCGTGGCGTCGGTGACGCACTTGTCCCATGTCGACCACGTGCTGTGGGTTTTGCAGCACCCGGCACCGGGCATTTTCGTTGAAGCGCTGCTTATTGGCATAGACGCCGTGCTGGCGGTTGTGTTCTTCCTGCTGGTCAAGCGCGAGGTTTCCGCCGGCGCGCGCAAGGCGGTCGCTGTGCTTGCCATCGCAATGGGGCCCATCTTCACCTATTCCTGCGGTTCATCCTACATGATGGCATCGCAGCTGGCGTGGAACACCATCACGCTGCCGCTTGGGTACCTGGGCACCGCCATTCCGGCTGGCGCCGCAATCTGGATGCTGGTGGGCTACTACTTCAAGGAATCCGACGAAGCGCACAAGGTAGCCGGCGTTGAGCTGGCCGTTGCCGGCGCGGCGTCGCTGGTGCTCGGGGCGGCTTACGGGTTTGCCTCGGGCGCGGCCTTCAATGACCAGACGGTGCTGTTCTGGATTGCCGTGGTTGCCGTGGGCAGCGTGGTCCCGGGCGTGTGCGGCATCTTGGTTGCGCGTTCGCCGAAGCTGGCGTTTTCCGCTGGCGTCACCGCTATGATCGGCGGGTTCGTGGGGTCCGTGTCGTACCGCGTTTTGATGTGGACGGCCTCGGTGGCGCTTATGGCGCTGTTCGGCGAGGCGATTTAGCAATGGTTGCGGTCGCGCCTGCTGCACAAGCGGGCACGACCCTGCGGCAAGTTGTCGCGGCTCTGTGCGCAGGGCTCGGCATGTCGCAAAAGGGGGAAGCGGCGGCAGGCCGCGCGCCGTCGGGCATTCGAGCTTTGGCGGCGAAGTAGAGGAACGGAGCATCGCAATGAGCGAGAACGTCATGGACAAGACGCTGATGGAGGAAATCGTCGCGGCCAACGAGGCCCGCGCTGCTTTCGACCGCTTTCTGGCCAGCTTGTTTCTGTACGAGCTGAAAGACGATCAGATCGAGCGGCTTGCTCATCTGGAGTTTGAACGCGACGGGTCGAAGGTGGCGCAGGGCTATGCGCAGATGGTGGAGTACCTGCGTCACCGCAACCGTGCCACTGCGCAGACCTTGGCGGTTGATTATGCCCATACGTTCTTGGGCGCGGGCACCTACGACCACGTGCTGGCCCCGCCCTATGAGTCGGTGTTCACAAGCAAGCAGCGCCTGCTTATGCAAGACGCTCGCGATGGGGCGCTGGCCTACTACCGCTCTGAGGGCGTGGACCTGCCGGCTGACAACACCACGCCGGAAGACCATCTGGGCTTTGAGCTGCAGTTCGCGACAACGCTTGTCGAGCGCGCAAGCGATGCCGCTAAAAACGGCGACATCGAACGTTTGCGCGAGCTTGTGTCCAAGCAGCGCAGCTTCCTGCAGTTTCACCAGGAGAACTGGCTGCCCGAGTTTTGCGACGCCATAGATCAGTACGCCCAGACCGATTTTTACCGCGGCGTGGCGAACCTTGTGCGCGGCTATCTGGCCATCGAACGCGAAGTGCTTGACGGGATTGCCGATGCGCTCGGCATCGCGGGGCCCGAATGCGAGGTGCGCAGCGCATGGATGGACGATCGAGAGGAGGCCGACGGCGATGCGGCGTGAGCCTGCGCATTCTGCAGACGACAGCGCGTCTTTCAGCGAAGGCGGGCGGGGGCGCGTAACGCGTCGCGCGTTTATCGGGCTGTGCGCCGCCACCGCCGCCTGCGCTGCCGTAGGTGGGGCTGGCAAGGCCTTCGCCGGTCAGGGCGATTTGCTGCGTCCGCCGGGTGGTCAGGATGAGGCGCTGCTGCATGCGGCGTGTCTGAAGTGCGACCGCTGCCGAAGCGTGTGCCCGACCGGGTGCGTGTCGGTGGCCACGGTGGACGATGGCTTTTTGCAGGCGCGCACGCCCAAGCTGAACTTTCATCGCGGCTACTGCGATTTCTGCGGGAAATGCCAGGAGGTGTGCGCGACCGGCGCGCTAGGCGCCTTCGACCCCGCTTGCGACAAAATCGGCGTTGCCGTTGTGCAGCGCGACCGTTGCCTGGCATACACGCTGGGCTGCGAGAACTGCAAGGATTCGTGCGCGTTCGGTGCGCTGACCTTCGACGGCGATCGTCGGCCGGTCATCGATGCCCAGCTGTGCAATGGCTGCGGTGCCTGCGAGTGCGCGTGTACCGCGCTGGTGTACGGCACGTTCTCGGGCGGGACGCGCCGCGGAATCGTGGTGGAAAGCGTTTCGGCCTACGAGGCAATCGGTTCTACGTTGGTCGACGGGGAAGGAAGGTGATGGGCATGGCGAAGCAAGGGCGCTCGGAGTCGAGCGGTAAGGGCGCAGGCGGCATGTTGCCGCGCACGAAGCGCCGCCTGTGCGCGCTGTGCCTTGTTGCGCTGGCTTGCGTTGGGCTGGCGTTCCACACCGGTACGGGCACGTCTTCCATGCTGGGCATCTCAAGCGTTGCGGCAATCTGCCCGCTTGGCGCGGTGGAGGCCGCCATCGCCTCGCGTACCATCGTGCCTGCTGGCGTTATCGGGTTGATCATCGCCGTGGCGGTGGTGCTGTTGGTCGGCCGTGCATTCTGCTCGTGGGGCTGCCCGATGGTGCTGCTGCGGGCGTTGTTCGGCCTGAAGACGCCGCACGAGCGTCGCGAGCGCGCGGCGGCAAAGGCGCAGGCGGGCAAGGCGGCTGGCGTGTCTGCCAACGGCGGCGCCGTTGCCGAAGAGCCGGCGCGCAAGGGTCTTGCACGCAGTCGGTCGGTTCCCGATGATGCGCCCGATGCCGAACGTGGCGGCGCAGGCGATTCGCGCATGTGGGTGCTTGGCGGCGCGGTGCTGACAACGGCGGCCTTCGGGTTCCCGGTGTTTTGCCTGGTCTGCCCTGTGGGCTTGACGTTCGCCACCATCATTTGCCTGTGGCGGGCCATCCAGTTCGGCGAAGCGTCTCTTTCCCTGGTTGTGTTCCCGGCCATCCTCATCATCGAAGCGGTGGTGCTGCGACGCTGGTGCCATACGCTGTGCCCGCTTGGCGCGCTGATGGGGCTTATTGCTCGCGGGAACAGGACGTTTCGGGCCACGCTCAACGAGGACGCATGCCTGCAGGGTTCCAGGGGCATCGCGTGCGGCAAGTGCGCCGAGGCGTGTCCCGAGGGCATCGATCTGCACGCCGGGGCGCCGACCACGCGCCTGAGCGAGTGCGTCAAGTGCGGTGAATGCAAACACGTTTGCCCTGTTCAGGCTATTACGTTCCCCTTCTTTCCGAAAAGCGGCGAGCGGTCCGTTGTGGCCGTTGCCGGTGAATCATATGCAAGCGAAACCGAAGCCGCGCCGGTTGTGCAAGCCGACGCGGGTAAATGCACCGTCGCTGAGGTGGCGGGAAGCAATATCGAGAGCAAAGGAGAAGCTCATGAATAGCAAGCACGCGGATCGCGCCGCCGGGCGCGGCACCCTGGTTCGCGCCACGGTAGCGGCGCTGGCCGCGGGATCGTTAGCGTTTTGCCTGGTCGGGTGTGCAGCCGACGAGCAGGGGCAGCAGCTTAGCGCCTCTGACTCCACCAGCGCGTCGGGCACTACGGTTGGCGCGTACAAAGCGCCGGAGTACGCATGGGTCGACAACGGCGCCTACGACGCGCAAACGCCATCGGCCGGTGAGATTTCGGGCATCTACACGTTCACGCTTGAGGGCAAGACTTTCACCTTGCCTTGCGCGGCATCGGAATTCGCTGATGCCGGTTGGGCACCGAAATCGGATCTGACGGTGGCGGCTCAGCGGTACTGGAGTGCTTCGGCGGCCAACGGGTTTGTCTTGAGCGGCGCCGACGGCAAGACGGTCGGCCTGCATCTGGTCAACACGGGAAGCGCCGATACATCGTGGGAAAATTGCCAGGTTGTCGGCATCACCGTCGACGGTAACTCGGGCGTGGCGTTCCAGACGGCTGCCGGTGTGAAAGTGGGCGATTCCTACGCCGACGTCCAAAAAGCCTACGGCGCCACCGCGTTCGACGTTGACAACTTCGGCACGATGGGCTGGCATTTCGCCGCGGCGTCGGACGCTTCCAAGGACGGCAACCGTTGGTATGGCCAGAGCGTCGACACGCTGTCGGTGACGCCGACCGATGAGGGGCTGTACCCGAACTGGAGCGACGACGACTACGTCTACGGCATTCGCTTGGAGAACTTCGGCGCCATTGCTGCGACCGAGTAGAGTACGGGTGGAAGGCGGGGTTCGGGCCTTGGGGAAGGCGCGAACCCCGCATCTGCGCACGCGGATGGGCTGTGCGCTCGCTTGCGTCCGGCGTATGAGCCGCGCGCTGGTATAATCGAAGGCGAATAGGGGCTCGCGTGCGCGTCCGGGCGTCTCTGGGGAGGCTTCGCGGTTTGCGCTGGCGATGAGGAGGGGTGCCGCTTGAGGCAATGGCTTGAGAATATCGAGGCCGAATGGCCTGCGTTCAAATATTTGGGGTTTGGCTGCTATTACGCTTGGATTTTCCTGTGTTATAGCAGCGACGTGCTGTTCAGCTATCCTGCTGGGATTAACGGCATGTCGTCTCAGACCGTCATGTACTTGCTATCCACCACCGCTTTGGCCCTTACGCTGCTGGCCGCGGCGTTGCTGCACAAACGCGCGGCGAAGCTGGTGGCCAGCGTCAAGTTCGTGGCGATAGCTGCGCTTATCGCTTCGCTTGCCACGGGCATGGTCGGGCTGACCGACCAGGATGCGGGCAATCCGCTGTTTTGGACGGGCTGCGTGCTGTCGGGCGTCGGCACCGCATTCGTGTCGTTGCGCTTCGGCATGATGTACTCGGTTATGGCTGCGCGCAAGGCGATGACCAACGCCGCTGCGGCCTTCGTTGTTGCCGGTGGGCTCTACTTCGTGGTCATCGGGCTGCCCCATGAGCTGAGGCTTGTGCTGTGTGTAGGGTTGCCGCTTATGGCGGCGCTGTGCACCGTCACATTCGACCCCTCGCGCAAGGGCCGCCCCGGCCGTGAGGTCGTTCCCGCCGAATCGCTGCCTGCGCGATTCTTCATGAAGCTTGTGATTGCCATTGCAACGTTTTCCGCCATTGCCGGGTTCTACAATGGCATGGGGGCGAACATCGACTTAGCTGGCGCGGTGTCGTCGAGCCATGGACATGCGCTTATGGTGTTCGCCGTGTCCGTGGTAGCGCTGCTGCTGCTGGCCGTTGGCGGCGCCATCGACCGCGGGTTCGACTTGAGCAAACTGTACTATCCCATCATCGTGCTTGGCTGCTTTGGCATCATCGTGGTACCGCTTGTGGGCGGTTACGACCCGGTGCAGCGCATGATCATCGGTGCGGCTTACAATCTGTTCATCCTGTTCGTGTGGTGCTTGCTTGCTCATGTGGCGAACCGTACCGATTTGGCTCCGGTCATGGTGTTCGGCTTCGGCCGCGGCGCCTCGGCCGTCGGCACGACCGTCGGTTGGCTTGGCTGCACGCTTGCTGCGCCAAGCATGGCCGAGAATGCCGACTCGCTTATGGCGTTCGCCGTGGTTATGGTATTTGTGCTGGTGGTGGTGTCGATGGTAGTGCTCAAGGAAGGCGCCATCGACCAGATGCTTGCTCAAACCGATGTGGGCCCTCTGCGTGTCGGCGACGTCCCCGGGTCGCGTCAGCCGCGCGTCCGTTGCGCCGAGGAGCCGGTTGTGCCCGCGTCGTGCGCGGCTTCTGGCTGTGGGGTGGCGGGATCGCAGGGCTGCCCGCTCGGGGCGTCGGGCGATGTTGCGGCGAGTCAGGCGCTTGCGGATGCGGACGTGCGGGTCGCGGCTGAGGCGGGTGCTTCCGGCGGCGCCGATGCTGCGCAAGTTGCCGCAGCGGCAGAGGGTTGCGGCACCGCTTCGCAGTCCTGCAGCGAGGAACAGCTTGCATGCGCCGCCTCTCCCTCTTCCGTTGGCGTGGCCGCTGCGTCCTTGGCGGCGTTCGATGCGCTGCGCGAGAGCTGTGGTGCGGTTTCCGAGCGCTTCGGGCTGTCTGACCGCGAGGCGGAGGTGCTTGTGCTGCTGACCCGCGGACGCACCATCGATCAAATCTCGCAGGAACTGTGCGTGTCGTTCAACACTGCCAAGTCGCACGTGCGCCACGTGTACACCAAAACGGGCGTGCATACGCGCAAGGAACTGTTTTCCTTGGTCCGCGAGGCGCGAAATAGCTGATGCCTGGCAGGCTTTATCGGGCTTGCGGTGGCGGGCCCGGCCGATAGAGCGCGGAATCGGGTGATGTTTTGGTTTCGCGTGGCTTCGCTGCGGTTTTTGCTTCCGTTGCCGCGGGCTTTTTCGCGGAAATCCTTGTTCGCCCACGGGTACTTTCTTCACCGTTCTTCCTTAACTGTGTCCTTTCAGACCCCAATATTGCCGCTGCCTTGAAATCTATGTTTCCTGGCGCCGGCGTGCGCCGCGCCGCGCCACATTCCGGCTAGAATGTCCCTCACGACCAACGCACCCCGCGCGCGTGGCGCCGAGGTGCCTCAACCAGACGAGAGAGAGGGCCCGACGTGTTGACCGATATCGAAATCGCCCAGGCTGCAACCCCGCAACCCATCAGCGCCATCGCTGAGAAGGTGGGCGTGCCCGAGCAGTACCTGGAGCAGTACGGAACCACGAAGGCTAAGGTGGACTACAACCTGCTGCGCGATGAGCAGCACACGCCGGGCAAGCTGGTGCTCGTGACGGCCATCAACCCCACGCCGGCCGGCGAGGGCAAGACCACCACCACGGTGGGCCTGGCCGACGCGCTGAACCGTCAAGGCAAAAACCCCGTGGTGGCGCTGCGCGAGCCCAGCCTGGGCCCCGTGTTCGGCATCAAAGGCGGCGCTGCGGGCGGCGGATATGCCCAGGTCATCCCCATGGAAGACATCAACTTGCACTTCACGGGCGACTTCCACGCCATCGGTGCGGCCAACAACTTGCTGGCGGCGCTGCTTGACGCGCACATCCACAACGGCAACCAGCTGAACATCGACGTGCGCAAGATCACGTGGAAGCGCGTTGTGGACATGAACGACCGCCAGCTGCGCAACATCGTGTGCGGCCTGGGCGGCAAGGCCAACGGCGTGCCGCGCGAGGACGGCTTCGACATCACCGTGGCCAGCGAGGTTATGGCCATCTTCTGCCTGGCCACTTCCATCACCGACCTGAAGGAACGCCTCGGCCGCATCGTGGTGGGCTACACCTACGACGACCAGCCCGTCACCGCGCACGACCTGCACGCCGAGGGCGCCATGGCCGCGCTGCTGAAAGACGCGCTGAAGCCGAACCTGGTGCAAACGCTTGAGGGCACGCCGGCGTTCGTGCACGGCGGCCCGTTCGCCAACATCGCGCACGGCTGCAACTCCATCATGGCCACGCGCATGGCGTTGGCGCTGGGCGACTACGCCATCACCGAGGCTGGTTTCGGTGCCGACCTGGGCGCCGAGAAGTTCCTGGACATCAAGTGCCGCCTGACGGGGCTCAAGCCCGACGCCGTGGTGGTTGTGGCCACCGTGCGCGCGCTGAAGAACCACGGCGGCGTTGCGAAAGACCAGCTGGGCGAGGAAAACCTTGAGGCGCTTGAGGCGGGCCTGCCCAACCTGCTGCAGCATGTGGAGAACATCACGAACGTGTACAACCTGCCGTGCGTGGTGGCCATCAACCGCTTCCCCACCGACACCGAGGCCGAGCTGAAGCTCGTCGAGGACAAGTGCCGCGAGCTGGGCGTGAACGTGGCCCTGTCCGAGGTGTGGGCCAAGGGCGGCGAGGGCGGCCTGGCGCTGGCCGACGAGGTCGTGCGCCTGTGCGAGAACGGCGACGAGGCCGGCCGCAGCGCCGACACGTTCCAGTTCTCCTACGGCGATGACCTGAGCCTGCGCGAGAAGATCGAGGCCGTCGCGAAGAACGTCTACCGCGCCGACGGCGTCGACTTCGAGGCCAAGGCGGCCAAGGAGCTGGCGAAGCTGGAGAAGCTCGGCTTCGGCGGCATGCCCGTGTGCATGGCAAAGACCCAGTACAGCTTCAGCGACGATCAGACGAAGCTGGGCGCACCGCGCGGCTTCCGCATCACCGTGCGCGACGTCAAGGTCAGCGCCGGCGCCGGCTTCGTGGTGGCGCTCACCGGCAACATCATGACCATGCCGGGCCTGGGCAAGAGCCCCGCAGCCTTCAAGATCGACGTAGACGAAACCGGCATAATCACGGGTTTGTTCTAAAGGTTCCGCCGGCCTGCCGGCCGGCGGACCGCTCGCCGCTGCGGCCGCCTGTGGCACCCCGCCTTCGCATTCGGCTTCACGGGCATGGCCGAAACGACGCTGAGCGGCTCGGGGGTGCCCAGTCGCTCAGACAGTCCTCGCTTGGTGAAACAGTCCACTGGACTGTTTCAGTCGCTGCGGAACTCGCTTTGTGGGCACCCCCGAGCCGCTCAGCTGGTTAACATGCTTGCGGTGGTTGCCGGGCCTTATGTCGATCTTTCAGACTGCTTTGGCGGAAGAAAGAGGTTGACCTGCGGGATTGTTTCCGGAAGCCACTCGCGTATGACTTGCGGAGACATTTCCGGAAACCATTCGCGTGCGGCTTGCGGAGACGTTTCCGGAAGCCGTCTGTAGGGTCGAGCGAAAGCTCGACCGAAAACGGCCCTCGGGCACTCGCGGGACACTACGATGGGGATATCGAAAGGGAATGCATGGACACTTCGTTCGTTGAAGAACTTGCTTCGGCGGCTCCTACGCCGGGCGGTGGCGGGGCTTCCGCGTATTGCGGGGCGCTGGCTTCCGCGCTTGCCTCCATGGTGGGCAACTTGACGGTTGGAAAGAAGTCGTTTGCGCAGGTAGAGCCCGAAGTGTACATGCGCCTTGAGAAGCTTGCGGCGCTGCGTCGCCGCCTGCTTGAGCTGGTGGGCGAGGATGCGCAGGCGTTCGGCCCGCTGGCGGCGGCCTATCGTATGCCGAAGGACACGCCCGAGCAGCAGGCTGCGAAAGAGGCGGCCATCCAAGCTGCGCTGGTGGACGCGTGCGAGGTGCCGCTTGACATCATACGCACGGCCGCGGCCGTGGTGGACCACACCGAGTTTCTGGCGTACAACGGCAGCCGCATGGCGCGCAGCGATGCGGGCGTGGCTGCGGCGTTCGCGCGGGCGGCGGTGGACGGCGCCAGCTTGAACGTGTACATCAACGTGGCCTCTATGGCCGACGATGCGCGGGCCGAGGGCTATCGCAAGGAGGCGGATCGCCTGGTCGCGAAGACGCGTGAGCGCTGCGACGAGGTGTTCGCGTTCGTGAAAGACGCTATTTCGTAAGGAAGACGTGGACGTATGGCAACGTTGCTAAAAGGAAAACCCGTTGTCGACAGCATGGCGGAGGACATGCGTGCGCGCATCACGGCGCTGGGCGAGCAGGGCGTTGTGCCTACGCTGGCGCTGGTGCGCCTGGGGCAGCGCCCCGACGACCTGTCCTATGAGCGAACAGCGGTGAAACGCGCCGCTGGCCTGGGCATCAACACGAAGCCGTACGTGCTGGACGAGTTCGCCCCCGAGGCGGCGCTTAAAGCCACGCTGCAGTCCATCAGCTACGACAAGACAGTGCACGGCTGCCTGATGTTCCGGCCGCTGCCCACGTTCATGGACGAGAAGGCCATGTGCAACACGCTGACCGCGGCGAAGGACGTCGACGGCATCTCGCTGGCATCGCTTGCGGCGGTGTTCACCGACGCGCCGGACGGCTTCCCCCCTTGCACCGCGGCGGCGTGCGTCGCCATTTTAGAGCACTACAAGGTGCCCATCGCCGGCAAGCACGTGGTGGTCATCGGCCGCAGCCTGGTAGTGGGCAAGCCCGTCTCCATGATGCTGCTGCGCCGCAACGCCAGCGTCACCATCTGCCATAGCCGTACCGAGAACCTGCAGGAGATCAGCCGCTCGGCCGATATCGTCATCTGCGCCACGGGCCGCGCCCGCGCGTACGGCCGCGAGTACTTCCGTCCGGGCCAGACGGTGCTCGATGTGGGCATTAACTTCGATGTTCACGGCAAGCTGTGCGGCGACGTGGACTTCGACGAGGTGGAGCCCATCGTGGACGCCATCACCCCGGTGCCCGGCGGCGTGGGCACCGTGACCACCAGCATGACCATGCAGCACACCGTGGCCGCCGCCGAGGCCCAGCTGAAGGAAAGCCTGAAAGGCTAGCGCAACGCCCGCCCGTTCCCGGAAGCCGTTTTCCCCTGCTTATCCGCCGTTTTCGTGGGCGGGGTGCATGTTGCCGCGCATTGGCGTATGATGTGCTGCATTATGGCTAACGGACTGACATACGCACGTAAAACCGCGTCCACGGAGGCGACGAAGCAGCTGGCCGAAACGCTGGCTCCGTACCTGCATCCGGGCGACGTGGTGGTGCTTTCGGGCGATTTGGGCGCCGGCAAAACCCAATTTGTGCAAGGCGTGGCCGCGGGCCTGGGCATTTCCGCCCAGGTCACCAGCCCCACGTTCAACATCCTGCTGGAGTACCACCAGGGGCGCATTCCGCTGTACCACTTCGACCTGTATCGCCTGGACGAGCAGGACGAGCTGGAGGACACGGGCTATTACGACACCATCGACGCCGATGGCGTGTCGTTCATCGAGTGGGGCGAGAAGTTCCCCGGCGCGCTGCCGTACGGCTACCTGGAGATCCGCATCCTGGTGACCGAGGACGGCGGCCGCCGCGTGCTTGCGCACGCGTTGGGAAACCGCGCCCGCCAGCTGCTCACCGTGTGGGCCAACGACTCGAAGGCGCGTCTGTCGAAGACCACGGCCAGCGCCGGCGGCTTCATCGTGCCAGGGGGCGCCCCCATGAACACGGGCTCCATCCCCCCGGTCAAGGTCGCGGAGGCCAAACCCGCCGATTCGCCTGCGGAAACGCTTTAAACGCCCGCTGTCGCGCCCGATGCGGCCCGGATGGGCGCCGCGCGGCAAGCGGCGCCTCGCAGCAAAACCGGCCATATAGGAACCATATTCGAAAGCAAGGGGAGCACTGTGCCTGAAACCGCATATGCGTTGGCGTTCGATACGGCGAACGAGGTGATCTCCATTGGGCTGGGCCGTTTGAACGCCGCGGCATGCGCGGTGGAGCCGGTGGCTGCGGTGGAGGTGGCGGCGCACCGCGCGTCGAACACGCAGCTGCTCGTGCGGATGGACGCCCTGCTACGCGAGGCTGGTGTGGAACGCGGTCAGCTGGCGTGCGTGTGCGTCGGCCGCGGACCGGGATCGTTCACGGGCGTGCGCATCGCCATGGCCACTGCCAAGGGCGCCGCGCAGGCGCTTGGCGCCGCGCTGGTGGGCGTGTCGTCGCTCGATGTGGTGGCCTGGCATGCGTGGGCCTCGGGCGTGCGCGGTCGGCTGGCCGTGGTCGCCGACGCCATGCGCAAGGAGGTTTACCCGGTCCGTTACGCGCTCGATGAAGCGGGCGTGCATCGCCTTGAGGCCGACCGCGTGGTGAAAGCGCAGGTGGCAGCCCAAGAATTGGTCGATAAAGCATCTTCCGACGCTGCGGCGGACGCGTTGCAGCTGACGGGCGATGGGCTTGCGAAGTACGCGGAGCTGTTCACCCCCGCTGGCACGCTGCTGCCCGAGGAGCTGTGGGCGCCCACGGGTCGCGGGCTTCTGCTGGCGCTGCAGGACGCATGGCGCACGGGCGCGGCCGACCCGCTGGACGCGCAGCGTCACAACCCGGCGTTCTTGCTGCCGGTGTACACGCGCCTGTCCGATGCCGAGGAGAACGAGCGCATCCGTCTGGCGAAGAACGACCCGAAAAACCTTGCCACGGGCGTGCAGGACGCTGCGCCTCGCCGCGATCAGCGCGCCACCATGCACGATACGGCGGTGCTCAACGCGCGCCCCGACGAGCACGGCATCACGTACAAGCCGCTCGACGCCGCGCACGCCGAGGATGTTGCCGCTATGGAATCCCAGGTCATGGGCTCGGATGCCTGGAACGCCGCGCTGGTGGCCGATGAGCTTCCGCGCGCCGACCGCACCTGGTGGGCGGCCTATGCAAGCGGGGAAGGGACCGATGCCGGTTCCGATGGCGCCTCTTCCGCACGCGGGAACGTGCTGGTCGGCTATGCCGGCGGCATGGTGATCGACGGGCAGGTGCAGATCCTCAAGATCGGCACCGATCCGGCGTGGCGCCGCCGCGGCATCGCGCGTCAGCTCATCTCGCGCGTGGCTTCCGACGCCCGCGACCTGGGCGCCACCACCTGCTCGCTCGAGGTGCGTGCTTCCAACGTCGGCGCGCAGGCGTTCTACGAATCGCTCGGCATGCATTCCATCGGCAAGCGCCCGCACTACTATTCCGACCGTGAAGACGCCGTCATCATGGAGGGCCCGCTGCAGGGCGTCATCGGCTCCTCGGCCGTCGGCGGCGCCGCCGACGCGAAGGCGCTGCGCGCCGTCACCGAGGATGCCGGCATTCAGGAATCCTCGGTCGACGTCGCCGGCATGACGCTGCGCGTGGACGAGGCG
This sequence comes from Eggerthella sp. AM16-19, assembly GCF_003474385.1. Classification (NCBI taxonomy): domain Bacteria; kingdom Bacillati; phylum Actinomycetota; class Coriobacteriia; order Eggerthellales; family Eggerthellaceae; genus Eggerthella; species Eggerthella sp. AM16-19. The sequence continues at coordinate 12,171 of NZ_QUCY01000029.1, read as the reverse complement.
CATGATGCGCAGAAGGCAGCCCAGCCCGCCGCGCAACTCGAGCGCCCGCTCATCCTGGCCATCGAAAGCTCCTGCGACGAGACGGCCGCGGCCATCGTCGACGGCAAGGGCAACCTGCTCTCCGACGTGGTGGCAAGCCAGATCGACTTCCATTCCCGCTTCGGCGGCGTGGTCCCCGAGATCGCCAGCCGTAAACACATCGAGGCCATTTGCGGCGTGTGCGACGAATGTCTGGACGTTGCGGCGCAGCGCTTGGGTATGGAGCGTCTGACTTGGGCAGACCTTGACGGCGTAGGTGTCACGTACGCGCCGGGTCTGGTGGGCGCGCTAGTGGTGGGCGTGGCGTTCGCCAAGGGCGCGGCCTGGGCCGCCGACAAGCCTCTGGTTGGCGTGAACCACCTTGAGGGTCATATGTACGCAAATAAGATCGGCGCGCCCGATTTCGCCCCTCCAGCGGTGGTTTCCCTGGTCAGCGGCGGAAACACCATGCTCGTGCATATGCGTGGCTGGGGCGATTACCGCGTGCTGGGCGCCACCATCGACGACGCGGTGGGCGAGGCGTTCGACAAGGTTGCCAAGGCGCTCGGCCTGGGTTACCCGGGCGGCCCCGTGGTGTCGGCGCAGGGCGCCAAGGGCAATCCGAAGGCCATCGAGTTTCCCCGCGCCATGATGCACTCGGGCGACATGCGATTCAGCCTTTCGGGCCTGAAGACCGCCGTGGTCACCTACATCAACAACGAGCGCGCCGCGGGCCGTGAACTCAACGTGCCGGACATCTGCGCCAGCTTCGAGGCCGCCGTGGTGGACGTGCAGGTGAAGAAGGCCGAGATGGCGCTGCGCGAAACGGGTGCCCCCACGTTCTGCCTGGGCGGCGGCGTGGCCGCGAACCCCGTGTTGCGCGCGGCGTACGAGAAACTGTGCAAGAAGATGCATGTGCGCCTGGCCATGCCTCCGCTTTCCGCTTGCGGCGACAATGCCGGCATGATCGCCCTGGTGGCGCTCGACCGCTTCCGCCAAGGGAAGTTCTACGGCCTTGAAACCGATGCGCAGGCGCACGCGGACCTAGAGCAGGAGTACTAGCAGCTCGTGCCCTGAGGCTTTGCGAACACGGCTCTCGTCGGCGTTTTGCCTGATGGGCGTAACTTTGCCGCTTGCGCCTTGCGCGGGTTGCGAGGCTGCACCCCCTCGCCGGCCCTCGGCCGTCGCTTCGCGGCAACCGCAGCTTGCGTGTTCGCTTCATGCCGAACGCGCGGCGCGGCTGCGCGAACGGCTATACTGGAATGTCTAACGAACGGCCCGCTCAGGGCCAGCTTGATGAACTCGCCCGGGTTCGCCGGGCGCGCACGATACGCAAGGAGCAGCACCGCATGGCCATCGATACCGCCACCGGCAAGGAAGCGCCGGCCGAGATCTCGTCCGAACGCGTGAAGGACATCTTCTCCACCATCGCGAAGAAGTACGAGCGCTTCAACGCCATCTCCAGCTTCGGCGCTTACAAGATGTGGCTGGCGGGTATGATGAAACAGGCTCCCATCAGCGCAAACGATGACGTTCTGGACATTGCGGGCGGAACGGGCGACGTCAGCTTCACCGTGGCGTGCGCCAAGCATCCGCGCCATATCCAGTGCACCGACCTGGTCAACGAGATGCTCGACGTGGCTCGCGCACACTACGCCGATGGCGCTGCCGACGGCGTGCCGGTTGATTTCGAGGTGGTGGACGCGCAGGAAATCCCGTACGCCGATGCCAGCTACGACGCCATCACCATGGCCTACGGCATCCGCAACATGCCCGACCGCCCGCGCGCGCTGTCGGAGATGTATCGCGTGCTCAAGCCCGGCGGCAGCCTGGTGTGCCTTGAGTTCAGCACCCCGCCCAATGCCGTTTGGCGCGCGTTGTACAACTTCTACCTGAAACACCTCATCCCGTTCTGGGGCGGCCTGATTACGGGCGACCGCGACGGCTTCGTGTACCTGTCGAAGTCCATCAAGGCATTTCCCAACCAGCAGGGCCTGGCCCGCATGATGGAGGATGCCGGATTCACAGACGTCACCTGGAAGAACTACACCGGCGGCATCGCCGCAGTTCACGTGGCAAAAAGGCCCGAATAGCGTTCGACGATCCCGAGCAGCTGGAAGCGATTCCGGGCAATCCCAAACGATTCCGAGCAGTCGGGAGTAATCCTGGGCAATCCCAGGCGATTTGGAACATTCTGGGATGATTGCAACCCGCAGCATTTGAAAGCCCGCCTTCCGGCGCGGTGCCGTTTGCGGAGTTCTCAAGCACTCCACCATGATGGAGTACAATGAAGGCAAAGAACCCGGTGAATCGGAAAGGCGATGCCGAATGAGCGAGCTGAGAACCCCCGAGGTGGAGGATTTGCTGACCGTTTTCTCAAAAATCCAGGACAAGAACGACATCTTCCTGCTGCTTGAAGATCTGTTCACCATCCGCGAGATTCGCGAAACCTCGCAGCGCCTTGCCGTTGCGCGCCAGCTCGACGCCGGCAATTCATACGCTTCCATCGAGAAGGCCACGGGGGCGTCGGCAACCACTATCGCCCGCGTGTCGAAATGCCTGAGCTACGGCACCGGCGGCTACACCATGGCGCTCAACATCCTGGACGACGCCCGCAAAGGGAAGTAAGTCCCGAGCGGTAGGGCGGGGCCGAGGCTTTCCGGCGTGCCCCACGCGGCTGGGGCGTAATCGGCGTCCGCTGTCGAGCTCCTTGCGGCGCGCCTGCCGGTTTTACCCCTGCGGCGCACCCTCTGTCCGATCTCCTGTAGCGCGCTCGTCATCAAATCCCCTTGCAGCGCGCCAGTTCAGAAATCCGTCGATACGGCTGTGCCGAAGCCCGCCATCCTCCTTCGAGGGCGGCGGGCTTTTCGTTTCGGCGTTTGCGCATCCCCTGACATCGGGCGAAGGCGCCGTTCGGATGCATGAAACGCAGCTGATGCGAAGCTTGCATGGGGATGCTCTCGCGCGATATTATCCTTGAGTAAGAATAAGCCAGCATGAAGAAGCTGTGGTGTTGCGTTTGGAAAGTTCACCATGTATTACAATTCCGATGGAAAATGCAACCAACGTGCCCGCAAGGGCGTTTCAGAGGTGTCACATGGCTCGTCCCCGTCCGCAAATCGATCGCCGCCTGTTCGTCTCGGCAGCTGCGCTGTTCGGCGCATCCACAGTGCTCGGCGCCGTTCCCGCCTGGGGTGATGATGAGGACGATAAACAAAAGGATCCCGACGGCAAGGAGAAGAAGCCCGACGAGCCCGATGCCGAGGAGAAGCTGGCGCAAGCCGATGCCGTGTATCAGCGCGTGGCGTCGCTGCAAAACGAGCTGGCAGAGGCGGCGCAGGCTTACTACCAGGCGCTTGACGAGCACGAGGCCGCGGTGAACGCCGTCGACGACGCCCAGCGCCGCATCGACGAGGCATCCACGCAGATCGACACGCTGCAGGATCGCCTGGCCAAACGCGCCGTGGGCATGTACAAGGCTGGCAAGTTCACCGTCATCGACTTGCTCATGGGCTCGGCGTCGTTCAAGGAATTCGCCACGGGCCTGGACATGTACGATGCGCTCAACGAGAACGACGAGCGCATGATCGAGGAGGCCAAGGCCCTGCGCGACCAGGTAGCCGCTGACAAGGAGCAGCTTGAGCTGCAGGAACAGGTGGCGAAGGAGGCGGCCGAGGAGGCGGAACGCGTCAAGAACGAGGCGCAAGAGAAGGTGGCCGCTATGCAGGCAATTCTCCAGCAGCTTGATGAAGAGGCTAGGGCGGCCTTGGAATCCATGCAGGACCGTGATCGCGCCGAGGCGGCGCAGGCATCGTCGGCGCAGGTCAGGCACGCTTATGCGTACAACATCCCATCGGTGCCCATCCCGGCTAACGGCTCGGTGGTGGATTATGCGCTCTCGCGTATCGGCTGCCCGTATGTGTGGGGCGCCGAGGGCCCCGAGACGTTCGACTGCTCAGGGTTGGTGCGCTGGGCGTATCTGCAGGCGGGGATCTCGCTGCCGCATCAAACGGAGTCGCTGTACTATGCGGCGGCGGCGCAGCTGCCCGTGGAGGACGCCCAGCCCGGCGATGTGCTGTGGATCAGCTACGGCGACGGGTACAACGGCCATGTGGCGATCGCCTGCAACGAGGGCGGCACGCATTACGTGCACGCCCCCACCTTCGGCGCCTTCGTGCGCGACACCGATCCGCTGTCCTGGGCGGGCTTCACCCACGCGCTGCGCTTCGCGTGAAGCGCGGGCTACTTCGCGTTTCTCGCGAAGATCTCCAGCACCAGCTGCAGACGGGTGCCCAGCGGCAACGGGTTCTGCTTGAGGAATCGCGGCACCTCGCGAAGCGGCAGCGTGAACACCTCGATAAGCTCGCCATGCTCGGGATGGGCCGCTTCGTCCTTCTCCACCTGGGCGAACACCGTTTGCACGCTTTCGTCGCTCATGCCGGTGGACGAATGCCCGGCCTGCGGCAACAGCTCCACCGCGCCTTCCGGGATGTCGGTGCGCAGACCGTAACCCGTTTCCTCGCGCAGCTCACGGTCCACGGCCACGGCGAGGTCTTCGCCGGGCTCCACCAGGCCCGCGGGCAGGCCGACCACCCAGCTGTTCAGCGGATAGCGGAACTCGCGGATGAGCACCAGGTTGCCGTCGCGCGTGATGGGCACGATGGACACGGCGTCGGCTGTGCGCTTGCCGCTGGTGCCGGCGGCCTGTTCGGCCGCGGCAACGGCTGCAGCGCCGAAATCGTCCGCGCCCTCGTCGATCGCCGCGATGGCCGTGTTGCTGCGCGCCTCAAGGCGCGCCAGCTCGGCGCGGTACGCCTCCAGGCCCTTGCGCGAGGCCGCTTCATATATGTAGTCGCTGCCGTCGGGCAGCACGTACGTGAGAATGTACTTCTTGATCCAGCCGTCGGACACTTGCTCGATATGCTTCAGCTGCGGGGTTTCGCGCATGGCGGGTTCCTTCCTGTCGATTAACGACATGGTAGCGCAAGCGCCACGACCTCGCGCGGCGCGCTTGCGGCGGAGTGGGGAGCGCTGCCGCAGCGAGCGGCGGGTTCGATCGCGGCGAGCCGATTTGCGCCTGGCAGTTTCCCCGCTTAAACGCTGGACCGCCGCGGTGGGAAGCCGCGGCGGTCCTCTGCGATGCGGGGAGGGAGACCCCGCGATGGGCTTTGCCGTTCCGGGATGGGAGACGGGGCGGCAAAGCGGCGCCGATGGGAAGACGGCGTCTTGGGAATCGGTGGGACGTGGGCGGGAACCCCGCGCCCCGCGCGCCAAGCGGGAGTGGGAGACTCCGCCTAGCCGGATCGCGGATGAGAGGGCGCGATCCGTAAAGGAAAGGGATAAGGAACGGTTCATATAGTAGGCGCGCCGCCTGAAAGAAGCCTTAAAGAAGCATGAACGCCGCGTGAAGTTGGGCAGCGGACCGCTGGGTTCGCGCCCGCGCGACGCTTGCGGGCGGCTCGCCGACCCCGTGCCTCGCTCGCTGCGGGCCTTGGGGCTCGCGGCGCGGTTTGCGGCTTCCCTCGGCCCCTCAAGTTCCCGCATCGTGACGCGAAAATGACGTGAAGGTAACGCGTTAGCACTCTCACTTGCAGAGTGCTAACGCAGAGTCTATAACGATAACTGTTCAAAGGAACGGTCCCCTGAACGGGGCCGCAACGAAAGCAACCGAAACGGCGGCGGAACAACCTGCCGGCCCGTTCGCAAGCTTGACGGCCGTTGCGCGATGCGGCGCAATTGCCCGCCTGGCAAGCGAATCGGGCAAGGTGCCCGACCGGGGATCGGCCGGTGCCGGGCAGCGCGCTTCGCCCCAAGAAACGGAGATGACGATGATGTCCATGTTGGTACCTCGCTCTAATCGCTTCCTTAACGATCTTATGACCGACCCGTTTGACAACTTTTTCGGCACCATGGCGGCGCCGAGCGTGAAGACCACGCCGAACCTGATGCGCACCGACATCCGCGAAACCGAGACCGGTTTCGAGTTGACCATCGACCTGCCGGGCTTCGACAAGGAAGGTGTGCAGGCCGAGCTGAAGGATGGCTACCTGACCGTCACGGCCGAAACCAAGCAGGAGACCGAGGACAAGAAGGGCACCTACGTGCGTCAGGAGCGCTTCAGCGGCAAGTGCAGCCGTACCTTCTACGTCGGCGACGACATCGAGGAAGGCGACATCAAGGCCAAGTTCGATAACGGCACCCTGCAGATCGACGTGCCGAAGAAGGTCGCCAAGCCCGAGCCCGAAACCTCGCGCTCCATCTCGATCGACTAGCCGGGTCGAGCAGCGATTTCGGATCGGCTCTTCCTGGTCCCTCGAACCTTTTCTCAACTCTCACCTCCTTACGAAAGCCCCGTCGCGGCATGTCCGCGGCGGGGCTTTCCGCGTTCCTTTACCCCGTTCTCACCTGCGTAAACGCAAAGTTTACCCCGCGGGGGTACTAGGCGTGCGCGCTTGTGCGGGCGCATGATGTGCGCGTTGG
>NZ_QUCY01000029.1:0-5663 GCF_003474385.1 Eggerthella sp. AM16-19 | reverse complement strand
GGGCCCCGCGGCAAGTCCGGCGGGTGAGGCACGGCGCAACGCGTCGCTTTCGCCAGCATGCGGCCGCCATTCGGTCGCAGACGTCTTCCTCGAGCGTCGTCGCACCCGCCGGGCTTGCCGAAGGTTCCGAAGAAAAGGAGAGGAACGAATGGCTGAAGACGAAAAGTTCTCCCAGCCCGGTGATGGTGCGCAAGCTCCTTCCCCGAAGCGCAAGGCCAAGCGCGGCTGGATCATCGGCGGCGTCGTGGCTGCCGTGATCGTGGTGGCGGGCGCGGGTTTCTGGGTGTGGCACGAGACGCCCAGCTTCTGCAACTCCATCTGCCACAGCCCCATGGACAGCTACGTCGACACGTACTACAGCGGCGACCAGGGCATGCTGGTGACCGCGCACGCCGAGGCGGGCAACAACTGCCTGAGCTGCCATGAGCCCGTGATCACCGAGCAGGTGGGCGAGGTCATGAAGTGGACCTCCGACGACTATCCCATGACCGCCGACGGTACGAAGCTGGCCGATGGCGCCGACATGGCCAGCGAGGAGTTCTGCGCCAAGAGCGGCTGCCACGACATGGACGACGTGGTCGCCAGCACCTGGGGCTTCGAGGGCAATGGCGAGCAGTTCAACCCTCATAGCAGCCACCAGGACCTGGCGCTCGAGTGCGGCGACTGCCACAAGGCTCACGAGAAGAGCGTCCTCATGTGCAACCAGTGCCACAAACTGAACATGCCCGAGGGATGGGAGGCCCCGAATGCAGCATAACGGACTCGACCGCCGCACTTTCCTCAAGGGCGCGGGCATCACCGCCATCGGCGCCGCCGCCATGGGCGCGCTGACCGGCTGCGGCAACGGCTACACCGTCCCCGCCGGCGAGGAGCCGGTAAACGCGAGCGCCGGCCAGGTGCCCGGCACGCCCAGCTGGCTGGGCCAGGCTCCCGAGGTCGCCGAGCGCGACATCACCGAGACCATCGACGCCGAGGTGCTGGTCGTGGGCTGCCGCACCGCCGGCCTGCCCGCCGTCATCTCCGCCGCCGAGAACGGTGCGAAGGTGCTCGGCATCGACCGCACCTCCACCGTGCTCGCCCCGCGCGAGGACATCGGCGCCATCGACTCGAAGCTGCAGCTTGCCTCGTTCGACGAGTACCCGCAGTTCAAGATCGACAAGATGGAGGCCATGGAGGACATCGTCCGCTATGCCAACGGCTTCATCAACTACGACCTGGTGAAGGTGTGGGCGAACGAATCCGGCTCCCTGATCGATTGGCTTACCGAGATTGTCGAGCGCGACGGCCGTCTGGTCATGCAGTTCGAAGGCTCTGTCGGCACGGAGGGCCAGGGCGCGCGCGACAAGGCGTGGGCGACCGGCCACAGCCCGAACAAGACGGACAAGGGCAAGGAGGACAAGAACTTCAACTTCGGCGTGTCGCTTAAGGAGTACGCCGAGGAGAAGGGCGCCGAATTCCGCTGGTCCACCGAGCTCATCAAGCTGGAGCAGGACGAGAGCGGCCGTGTGGTCGGCGTCATCGCCCGCGACGTGAACGACCGCCACTACATTCGCATCAACGCTCCCAAGGGCGTCATCTTGGCGACGGGCGGCTACGGCAACAACCTGGAGATGATGGAGGCACGCCAGCCCTGGAACCAGAAGATGCGCATCTCCATCGGCCGTAACGGCACCGGCGGCAACCCCACGGGCGACGGCATCAAGGCCGCGTTGTGGGCCGGCGGCCAGATGGACCCCATCGGCGCCGCATGCATGTTCAACCGCGCGGCCGTCAAGCCCGACGAGAAGGCGGGCGACGGCATCGTGGGCGAGTGGTACTGGTTCGGCGAGCAGCCGTTCATGAAGGTCAACCTTAACGGCAAGCGCTTCTGCAACGAGTCCGGCCCGTACGACTACATGCTGCACTCCACCGTCATGCAGCCCGGCCACACCTACTGCGACATCTTCGACAGCGACTATGTCGAGCAGGTCAAGCAGATGAACGAGGTGGGTTGCTGCCGCCTGTACCCGTTCGATAACGGCAGCCCGTCGAACATGAGCATCAACCTGATGCCGAAGATGTTCTTCGATCCGCTGCTGGAGAAGGGCTATCTGCAGAAGGCCGACACCCCCGAGGAGCTGGCGCAGAAGCTGAACATCCCGGTGGACAACTTCGTGGAGACGTTCAACCGCTACAACCAGATGGCGGAGAACGGCAAGGACGAGGACTACAACAAGGAGCCCTACCGTCTGATGCCGCTGAAGACCCCGCCGTACTACGGCATCCGCACCGGCGCATGGTTCCTGGCCACGCTCGACGGCGTGCGCATCGACACGAACATGCACCCCTTCCGCGAGGACGGTTCCGAGATCGAGGGCCTGTACATGGCCGGCGACTGCTCGGGCGGCTTCTTCAGTACCAGCTACCCGAACCTGTTCACGGGCCTGGCCTGCGGCCGCACCATGGTCGAAGGCCGTCGCGCCGGCATGCTGGCGGCAACCGGCCAGGCGTAGGGCCTGCCGGTGTCCTGCGGGTTCGCGGATCGCGAACGCTCGCTGTGCGCTAACCTATGGAGTGCCGTGCACCTTCGGGTGCGCGGCGCTTTCCCGTTGTCGGTGGGTGCGACGTTGGCGCGTGGCGACGAGGGCTGTCGCAAGGTAAGACGGGCTGCCAGCTACCAACGGATGTGAATCGCAGCATGCTAGAATGGGATGCATGACGAAGAAGATGACATACGGCGAAGGCCAAGCTGTGAACGTCCACGAGAAAGCCGCCGATGTGCATACCGAAGCCGGTCGCGCTAACGTGCGCGACTTATTCACGCCGGCGTTCTGGCGCTCGTTCGCCGCGCTGTCGCTGGTGCTTTCCGTCTCATCGTTTATGAACGTGTCCGTGTTCCCGTTCTTCGACGGGGTGTTCACCTACGCGCGTGACATATCCATCACGGCTAACGCGGCGGTGCTCATAGCTGTCGGTTTGCTGGCGACCTTTCGACCTGCGCTTTTGCATGTGCGGGCGTTGAACGCGGGCGCCCTTGCCCTTACGGCGGCAGGCTGCGCCCTTCCATTGGCGCTGGGGTTGGGAAGCGCGCCGTTGCTGGTGCTGACGTCGTGCGCGTTGGCGGTTGGACGCGCCTGGTGCGCGTTGACCGCGGGCATCGCCGCGTCGCGGCTGTCCACCGCTCAGGCAAGCGTGCTGATCCCGCTGGCGTTCGTGGCGCAGGCTGTGGCGTCGGCGTTTGCGTGGCTTTTGCCTGTGTGGGTGGGCATGGTGTTCTTCCTGGCGACTCCCTTCGCCGCATGGGCCCTGTCGTGGCGCGATGCGCGTCCTGTGCTCGAACAGACGCAGGCCGGCGAGGCGCCGCACGATTTCTCGGTCACGCGCCCGTCGTCGTTCTTGCCGCTGGCAAGCCAGTTGTTCGTGTGCCTGTTCCTGTTCCGCGTGGCGTTCGGCTGCTCGCTGCGCTTCGGCGAGGTGGACGGCGTGCCGTTGTCGTCGTTTTTCGTGATCCTGCCCGTGGCGATGGTGGCCGTTTGGGCGTTGCTGTCCGAGAAACGGTTCCCCGCCGATTTGCTCGTGCAGGTGTCGGTGCTGCTCATCGTGGCGGGCTTCTTGGCCATGACCATGGATTTGCCGCGCTCGAGTACCGCAACGGTGTTGCTGCTGTCCACGGGCAACATGCTGTTCGACATGGTTGCATGGGCCGTGCTCATCGCGGTGGCGGCGCGCAACAGCCGCGGCGCGGTGGCGGCGTTCGCGTGGGGTCGCGGCATCTCGGGTCTGGGGTCTACGTTGGGTGCGGCGGTGGGCGTGCGCGCGAATGTGCTTGCCGGCATGGGCACGCCGTTATTCGACTTGTTCGCCGCGGTGTTGATCTTGCTGTTCGTCGGCTATGCGCTCATCGGGCTGCGGCGGTTCAGCTTCCGCGAGGTCATCGATGGCGTGACGCCGGTCGAGACGGCGGCGGTCGAGGCGCCGAAGGCTACATTCGACGAGCGCTGCCGGGCGCTGGCAAGCCAGTACAGCCTGACCCCGCGCGAGCTCGAGGTGTTCCAAATGCTCGCGCGCGGCCGCGACCGCGCCTACATCCAGGAGCAGCTGGTGGTATCGCGCAACACGGTGAAAGCCCACGTCAAGCATATATACGCGAAGCTGGATATCCACTCGCACCAAGACCTGATCGACCTGGTGGAGAAGGGGTAGGGCGTTGTTCGCGGCCGAGCGCCCGCGGTTGCCGCGCCTAAAGGGAGAGGTGATGCTTGCATGAAGCTGGTTGGACTGATCTCGGATACGCATGGGCGCCTGCCCGATGCGGCGCTGGGCGCTTTGGCGTATTGCAACCATATCATCCATGCGGGCGATATCTGCGACCCCGGCATTTTGCGCGAGCTGCAGATCATGGCGCCCACCACGGCGGTGCTGGGCAACAACGACTACGATGAGTACGGCAAGAACGTGACCCGATTCGCCTATCCGGTCATCGACGGCGTGCGCTTTTTGGTGGCGCACTATCCCAACGATGCCCGTATCGGTTTCAACGGCTCGCGAGCCATCGCGCCGGGGGACCCGTTGCCGCAGGTATGCGTGCACGGGCATACCCATATCCCTGAGATCCTCGCCGGTCGCGACGCGTACCCGGCCAGCCTGTTCATCTGCCCGGGAAGCTGCAGCCGACCGCGCGGCGGGTTCCCGGCGTCGGTCGGCTTCATCGAGCTGGAAGCGGGCCGCGTGCGAGCTGCCCGCGTGGAATCGCTCGAAGGTGAAGTGCTGCTGGAGATGGGGAAGTAAGGAAGCGATGCGGCCGCCCAATCGGGCGGCCGCATGCGTGTTGCCGGCAATCCCCCCACGGAAACGAAAAGGGTCGAGCTTTTGCTCGACCCGGGGTGGAACGCTCTCGTTTGCCTGCAGCTTAGAACTGCTTGAACACCTTGGCGGGAGCGCCGCAGATCGGGCACTTCTCGGGGGCGGCGGAACCCTTCTCGATGTAGCCGCAGCCCGGGCACAGGAAGTAGGAGTCGTCATCGGCGGCGTCGATGTTGTTGTACGCCTGCAGATACAGCTCGGCGTGCACGGCCTCGGCCAGCTTGGCCTTGGTGAACACCTGGACGGCCTTGTCGTTGCCCTCCTCCTGGGCCTTCGCGATGAAGCCCGGGTACATGTCGGAGGTCTCGAAGATCTCGCCGTTGGCGGAGGCGATCAGGTTCAGATCGATCTCCTCCAGCTCGGGGGCGTCGGCCGTGGGGCGCTCGTAGCCCGGCTCAAGCTCCTCGACCAGGCCGGCCTCCAGGCGGATGTGCACCTGCTCGGCGGCGCTGGTGGCCTCCCACAGGCGGCCCAGCTGCTCGTAGCCCTTCTCCTTGGCTAGCTTGGCGCAGGCGGCGTACTTGGCGGAAGCGCCCGTCTCGCCGCACACGGCGGCCTTCAGGTTCTCCAGCGTGGTGCCGACCTGGCAGGTTGCGCCGGCGATGCGGTTGAAGTTGGAGGAATTCTCTGCAGTGGGCAGCTCGGTGCGCTTATTCATGGTGATACTCCTTCTCGTCTGAAGTAGTGGTTCTGCTTGGAATCATTAATGAGAATCAATCTCAATAGCTATAGAATACCCGGCCCTCCGCCCGAGCGCAAGCGCCAATCGGCCGCAGACGGCGTAAAGTTGATGGGGGTTCAGATTCTCCTATCCAGGTTCG